>JAIXSW010000559.1 GCA_027484495.1 Gammaproteobacteria bacterium | reverse complement strand
GGATTTGGAGAATCCGGCTTTAATCAACAGCATCTTGCAGCATGAACAGAAGTACGTATTGGCGCAGCGGATTAAGTTCGAGCTGGCGGAAAGCGCGCTGGCACCGGACGCGCCGGCTGTACAAAAATCCCTGCAACTGCTGAAACAGGCGGGGAGCACGCTGGTGATGGACGATTTCGGCGCAGGGCAGTCGATGCTGACCAAGCTCGGCAACCTACCGGTGTCAGAACTGAAAATTGATATGGCGTTGTTGACCATGCTGGATACGCATCGCGAACAGTTGCTGGCCGGTGCAATTAAGCTGGGTAAAGCGCTCGATATGACGGTGATTTGTGAAGGCGTTGAGCACCAGCATCAGCTGAATTTTCTGATTTTAAATGGCATTGACGCAGTGCAGGGTTATCTGATTGCCAGGCCGATGCCTGCAGCTGAACTGCCGCGCTGGCTGACAAAGCATCAAACGTCAGCAACGACCTCCGCCTTGTTACAACCGGCCTGAGACCAGCAATGACCCGCAGCAGATTCAGCCTCAGACCTTGAGAAGGCGCCGCTGCTGCCCCATTATATGCACATCCCCGGCCCGCTTGACGGGCGCTTCGACTCTGCAGGTCCGTTATGAACAATATCCTTTTAGAATTTACCGGTTTACCGCCATTTAGTCAGATCACGGCCGACGCGGTAAAACCTGCCGTGGAGCAGGCCTTGGCCCGTTGCCGCAGCGCGATCGAACAAGCGGTGGCCACCACGCCGGTCAGCTGGCACAGCCTGATCACGGCGACCGAAGACAGCGCCGATCATTTAAGCCGGCTCTGGTCGCCGGTGTCGCATTTAAATTCAGTATTGTCTTCGCCGGAATTGCGTGACGCCTACGAAAGTTGCTTGCCGCTGTTATCTGATTTCAGCACCTGGGTCGGTCAGCACGAAGGCTTGTACCAGGCTTATTTACAGCTGTCACAAAGCAGTGAATATGCCACGCTCAGCACGGCGCAGCAGAAGGTCATTCAAAATGCGCTGCGGGACTTTAAATTATCCGGTATTGGTTTAGCCGACGATAAAAAACAGCGTTACGGCGAAATTCAAAGCCGCAGTTCTGATTTGGCTTCAACTTTTTCCAATCATTGCCTCGATGCCACCCAGGCCTGGTTTAAGCAGGTGACCGATGTCGCTGAATTAACCGGTCTGCCGGAAGATGCGCTGTTGGCGGCGCAAGAAGCGGCGGCCGCGCGTGAAGTCGAAGGTTATGTCTTCACGCTGGAGTTCCCGAGCTATATCGCGGTGCTGACTTATGCCGACAACGCGGCGCTGCGCGAAGAGATGTACAGCGCCTATTGCACACGCGCGTCCGACCAGGGCCCAACCGCCGGCCAGTTTGATAACAGCCCGCTGATTGAAGAAACGCTGGCGCTTCGGCACGAGCTGGCCCAGTTGCTCGATTTTAACAACGCCGCCGAAGAGTCGCTCGCGACTAAAATGGCCGAGCACCCACAGCAAGTACTGGATTTTCTTGCTGATTTAGCCCGTCGCGCCCGGCCACAGGCACAGCAGGATCTGGTTGAACTGACGGCGTTTGCTAAAGCCGAGTTTGGTGTCGAGCAGCTGAACGCCTGGGATGTGACCTATTACGCGGAAAAACTGAAGATGGCCAAATACGCCATCAATGACGAACTGCTGCGGCCCTATTTCCCGCAGCCCAAAGTGCTGGCTGGTTTATTTACCGTACTGCATAAATTATTTGGCGTCACAGTAACCGAGCGCGCCGGCGTCGATGTCTGGCATCCGGACGTGCAGTTCTTTGATATTCATGATGAAACCGGCGCGCTGCGCGGCAGTTTTTACCTCGATTTATATGCGCGGGCGAAAAAACGCGGTGGCGCCTGGATGGATGACTGTCAGGGCCGCCGTCATCGTGCCGACGGCACCTTACAACATCCAATCGCCTATCTGACCTGCAACTTCAATAAACCGATTGGCGGCAAACCGGCGTTGTTCACGCATGACGAAGTGGTGACCTTGTTCCACGAATTTGGCCATGGTCTGCACCATATGCTGACGCAGGTTGATGCCAGTGCGGTGGCTGGCATCAGCGGAGTGCCATGGGATGCGGTGGAATTACCGAGCCAGTTCCTCGAAAACTGGTGCTGGTCACCGGAAGCATTGAGCATTATTTCCGGCCATTATGAAACGGGTGAGCCGTTGCCACAGGCGCTGCTGGATAAAATGCTGGCAGCGAAAAACTTCCAGAGCGCGATGTTTTTAGTGCGTCAGCTGGAGTTTGCTTTGTTTGATTTCCGTTTACATGCCGAATATGACCCGGCGCAGGGCGGCCGCGTGCAGCAGTTGCTGGACGATGTCCGCAGTCAGGTGTCGGTGATAGTGCCGCCGCGGTTTAACCGCTTCCAGCACAGTTTCAGTCATATTTTTGCCGGTGGTTATGGCGCCGGTTATTACAGTTACCTGTGGGCGGAAGTGTTATCAGCCGATGCCTTCAGCCGTTTTGAAGAAGAAGGCATTTTTAACGCCGTCACCGGCCGCGATTTCCTGCATTGTATTCTGGAACGTGGTGGCAGCGCCGAGCCGATGGAACTGTTTAAAGCGTTCCGTGGCCGGGAGCCGTCCAATGCTGCTTTGTTACGGCATATGGGCATTGCCGCATGAGCACCAAGCGCCTGTCCGCAGTAGTCAGCGCCACAGTTGTGGCATTGCTGCTGTCGGGCTGCGGGCCGGCGGCCACAGAGCAAATCGCAGCGAAGGATCTGAACATGAGCCAACCTCCAGCTAACACGGTGACAGCAACAGCCGTTGATGCCAGCCAATTGGCAAAGGCTGATGATCCGGCAGTTTTATATGCCGAGATTAAAGCGATGGTGGGCACTGCGGCGGCGAGCGAGCCGCTGCAGTGCAAAAAAACCGGTCTTGGTCATAAGCCCTGCGGCGGACCTGCGTCGTATCTGATTTATTCGACTCAGGGCCTTGATGAGGCAGTGCTGCTGCAAAAAGTGTCGCGTTATAACCAGCTGGTGCAGGCGGAGCAGCAGCGGCTCGGGCTGGTGTCTGACTGTGCGGTGGTGCCGGAACCTGGTGTTGCGCTGGTCGGTGGTTTTTGTGTCGCCAGCGGTCAGGGTGACACCTTTTAACCAGCCCGGCGCTGATGTTACGCAGCGCGGGACAGAGGATTTACATGGTTGAACAATTCAGCAGTATTTATCAGCGCGCTGCCGATCGCAAAGGCGGGACCGCGGCATTAGAAGCCTTGACGCGACAGCCACTCAGCCCGGCGCAGCTCAAAAGCTACAGCAATGCCGACTGGCTCAGTGCTTTTAGCAAAAAAGTGTTTCAGAGTGGTTTTGTCTGGCGGGTGGTCGAGCAAAAATGGCCGGGTTTTCGTGAGGTATTTTTTGATTTTGCGCCGGAAAAAATCCTGTTGTTGTCTGACGAAATGCTGGCCGAGAAGGCCACAGATCCACGCATTATCCGCAACGCCGGCAAAGTGCTCAGTATTCAGGCCAATGCCCAGATGATTTATGAGCTGGAACTGGAATATGGCCCGTTCAGTGCGCTGATCGCCGACTGGCCGGGTGAACGCATCATTGAATTGTGGGCGCTGCTGAAAAAACGCGGTGCCCGGCTCGGTGGCAATACCGGTGCGTACAGCTTACGCGCCATGGGCAAAGATACTTTTTTACTCAGTCAGGATGTCGAAGCCTATCTGCGTGCCTATCAGGTGATTGACGGCGGGCTGACCAGCCAAAGCAGTCTGAGAAAAATTCAGGCGCAGTTCAACGACTGGCAACAACAATCGGGCCGGTCGTTACAGCAAATCAGTCAGATCGTCTCAATGAGCGTCGGCGATAACAGAGTCGGTTTTGCGACAGGAACCACGGATTGATGCAGCAGGCTTTATTGTATCGCGCGGGCCTCGCCGGTCCGCTGGAAGCAGAATTACTGGCGTTGCTGGCTCCATTTGCGCTCGGCGAAACGGACACCGCCCAAGGCTGGTACCTGACGCTGCAGGACAGTGCATTGGTGCTGCGCAATGCAGACTTACCCAAGCAAGGTGACATTCTGGTCGATTTTGCCAGCGGCGCTGCGACGCACCGGCGTAAATTCGGCGGCGGCAAAGCGGAAGGCATCGCCAAAGCGGTCGGATTAAATAAAAAGCCGGGACTGAGTGTGATTGATGCTACTGCTGGTCTTGGCCGTGACGCCTTTGTGCTGGCAAGTCTGGGCGCTCAGCTGACGCTGGTGGAACGAAATCCGCTGGTGGCCGCTTTACTGGCGGATGGTTTACGCCGCGGAGCACGGGATCCGCAGACCGCAGACTGGCTGCCACAGCGGATGCAACTGGTGCATTTACCCGCGCTGGCAGCACTGTGCAGTCTGCCCGCACCTGATGTGGTGTTTCTCGATCCGATGTTCCCGCCACGCGAGAAATCAGCGCTGGTGAAAAAGGAAATGCGCGCTTTTCATGATGTCGTGGGCGCGGATGACGACGCCGATGCATTACTGGCACCGGCGCTGGCATTGGCCAGACACCGGGTCGTGGTGAAACGTCCGGGCTATGCCGGTTATCTGGCCGGGCAAAAACCTACCACCAGTATCGAAGGCAAAAACAACAGATTTGATGTGTATGTGAATGCCGGATTCTGAATCCGGCCCTGGAGCAAAAAACATGAGTGACAATCGTATCGCCGTTGGGCAAGCCTTACCGGCAGTCAACTTTCAGCGTCTGACCGAAAATGGTCTGGTGACTTTAACCACCGAGCAGCTGTTTGCTGGTGAACGGGTGGTGCTGTTTGCCTTACCGGGTGCTTTTACCCCGACTTGTAGTGCGGCACATTTGCCCGGTTTTATCAGCCTTGCCGAACAGTTTTTCCAGGCCGGTGTCGATCGGATCCTGTGTACTGCTGTTAATGATGCCTATGTCCTGGATGCTTGGGGACAGCAACAACAGGCTGGTGATGTGCAGTTTATCGCAGACGGCGCCGGTGCATTTGCCAAGG
>JAIXSW010000423.1 GCA_027484495.1 Gammaproteobacteria bacterium | reverse complement strand
GCGCCATGGCACTTATTGCCGTCATGGCCCAGCTTGGTATCGGTGATGAGATCAATGGCGTTGTAGTTTTCCAGCAGGCGGATATTGGGGTGGCGGCGCACCTGATCGACTAACGTGATCTGCACAGCGCGGCCAGTTGCATCTGCTGCATGTAAAATCCGCCGGTGGCTGTGACCACCTTCGCGCGTCAGGTGATATTTCAGTACGCCGTCGTCGTCACGGTACTGATCAAAAGGGACGCCTTGCGCAATCAGCCATTCCATCGCGGTTTTGGCGTTTTCAGCGGTAAACTGCACGGCAGCGTCTTCACACAGGCCCGCACCGGCAATCAGCGTATCATTGACGTGTGAGGCAATACTGTCGTTTTCGTCGAATACTGCGGCAATACCACCTTGCGCATACAAAGTTGAACCTTCGCGCAGCGGGCCTTTACTGAGCACGATGACATTCAAATCCTGTGCAAGCTGCAGCGCCAGGCTCAGGCCTGCCGCGCCACTGCCGACAATTAAAACGTCACAGCGATGTTCTTTTTGATGATGCATGCGATACACTTACCCGACAAAAAACAGGATCTTAATCAGATCTGTAGCCTTTGAGCCGCCGTTCGGACGGCCTGCACAAAGCAAATGATCTGAACGAAAAACGCCTTTTTATGCCGAAAAACAGCATGGCGATCATTTTATTGTAACTTTTTTATCGGTGAAACCGAACTTTTTCCGCCGCCCTTCATCTGAGTGAATACGCTTGAGAAGAGCCAATAACATTTTAAAGCAGTAATGAGACAGGGGAATGGCTCCCAGATGAGCGAGCAAGAATTAGATTGGCAGATTGTCCAACGGGTGCAACAAGGAGATAAAGCTGCTTTTAACTTGCTGGTCAGAAAATATCAGCACAGATTAGCGAACTTAATCTCAAGGTACGTCTCTAATCACGGCGATGTGGCTGATGTGGCACAAGATGCTTTCATCAAAGCCTACCGGGCATTGCCCGGGTTTCGTGGCGACAGTGCCTTTTATACCTGGTTGTACCGGATCGCTGTAAACAGCGCCAAAAATTACCTGGTTGCCAACGGCCGCAAGCCGCCGTCAACTGATGTCGATGCTGAAGATGCCGAATCTTATGAGGGCAGTGACGCATTAAAAGTACAGGACTCACCGGAAAAGTTATTACTGACCGAAGAGATCCGTCAGGTGGTGTTCGAGACCATTGAAAAGTTACCGGAAGAATTACGCACGGCGATTACGTTACGTGAGTTGGATGGGCTGAGTTATGAAGAGATTGCTGAAGTGATGGGGTGTCCGATTGGCACCGTCCGCAGCCGTATTTTCAGAGCCCGAGAAGCGATAGATACCCAGTTGAAGCCACTTATTGGCTGATTTATCAACGAAGACAGGAATTAGTATGTCGTCTGAACATCAAGAATGGCTTTCCGCCGCCAGTGACAATCAAAGCGTCAGTGCGCAGCAGCTCGACTTGTTATTGTCTGATCCTGATCTGCAGGCCAGCTGGTTGCGTTACCAATTAGCAGGCACTGTGCTGAGGCAGGAACTGACGCCCCAACTCGATATCAACTTCGCCGACCGGTTCTCGGCAGTGCTGGAACAGGAAGAAGCTCACCAATTAGTGGCGGAAACTGTGCCAGTGTTGCAACCAGTGACTGCTACCGCAGTGACCGGCTCGCAACCTGCTGCTAATCAGGGCTGGTGGAAAATGCTGATGCAGGGCGCAATTGCGGCCAGCGTCGCGCTCATCGCTGTGGTCGGTGTGCAACAAACACAACAAAAACCGGACGATGCGCTCACCACGCCGCTGCCGGTATTACAAACCAGCCCGATCGGTGGTGTCGCAGCGCCGGTTAGTCTGAGTCAGACTTCGGTTGAATCGCGTTTTACGCCGCAGCAACAGCAGTTGCAGCTGGAACAACAACGTCGCCTGCAGGAACTGATGCAGGCACGCCAACAACAAATCCGACTGATGGAACAGGCTGCTGCGCAGCAAGCGAAAAACGCTGCAGCGGACGAGGGTAAAGGTCAGCAGCAGTGATATTGAGCCAGGGAAGTTGGTTAGGCAGGCTGTCCGTCAGCCTGCTGTTATCACTGTGCAGTTTGTCGGCGCAGGCCGACGACTGGCAACAATTTGAACGGACCCAACAAGCGGTCCGTAAATTCAATTTTGACGTGTCTTTTGTCCAGGTTCGGCCAAACCAGCTGATCACCTATCGCTGGTTACATGGTTTGCATGAACAATCCGGCGCTTTGTCTGTGCCACTTGAACTGGAGCGGTTATTGCTGCAGGACGGCGTGGGTACCGATACGTTCCGCCGTGGCGACAAAGTCTATTATGCCGCACCGGATGCGCCGGTCATAGTCACGCAAAACGACTCCATTAAAGAACTGCCTGCGATATTGTTTGAACCGCCTGCCGTGATCAAACAGCTTTATGACATTGTGCCTGGCAGTAGTGTGCCATTGTCGGGCCGTACCGCACAGTTACTGCGCCTTAGCGCGCGCGATGCCAGCCGTTACAGTTATTGGTTGTGGCAGGACGCCGAAACCGGTTTTCCACTGCGGGTCGATACTGTCGACGAACAAAACGAAGTGCTTGACCGTTGGATGGTGGTGCATTTGCAATTAAAAACCAGCTTACCACCTGAACTGCAAAGCCTGATTAGCGCGCAGCTGCCGGAACAACCGCACGCTCTGGTCAGTCGCCCGGCGCCGCAGGACCAGTTTAAATTAAACTGGATCCCACCGGGTTATCAGTTATTAGCCGAACAGGCGCCGATCAGCACCCGCAGTGTGCCGGTGCTGGCGAACTGGTTACTCAGTGACGGTTTGCATCAAATCTCCGTGTTTGTGCAGCCTACCGCCCGGTTGCCACAGCAGCAACTGCGTGATGGCGCCGTGACCATTCTGGTGACGACGCAGCAAAACCTTGATGTGACAGTGATTGGCCCGTTGCGACCTGAGCTGGCAGCAAAGCTGGCTGCATCTGTCGAATAACTATCAATGTTTGCAATGCTATGGCCGGACCTTTATCGGCTATAGCATTGAGTTCAGCCTGTCACTGCTCTAAAATCGACAGTCTCTCCTGTACCGGTAGATGCCATGACCAGTTCCCCTGAAGATAAATCCTGCCACAGTCCTCAACCAAATGATGCTTCGTCGTCGCAACGGCTGATAGTCAAAGCGACTGTGTTACGTCAGGATGCAGGTGGCGTCTGGCTGTCAACGCCGGTATCGACCAGCTGTAGCGGCTGTCAACAACAAGACAGTTGCAGCAGTGGTCTGGTGGCAAAAGCGTTACCGGTACGTCAGCAACAGTTGTTTTTAGCGGGGGGCGCCGACCTGCTGCCCGGTCAGCAGGTCGAGATTTGTCTGGAACCCGGTGCTGTCTTGCGGTCAGCGTTATTAGTCTACCTGTTACCTTTGTGCGTATTTATCTGTGCTTTGGCACTGGGGCATCTGCAATCGTGGCATGAATTGCTGCAACTTGGCTGTGCTGTTTTCAGTACTGCGCTGACTTTGTGGTGTGTGCGCCGGGTTGAATCAGGCCGTGCCGACCAATTGCAGGTACAGCTGGTGCGGGTACTGCCTGACATCAGCGTGTTGCAACAGTCAGCAGACGGCTCGCCTGCATGAAGAACACAGTGCAAGCATTTGGGAATTAGAGTACAATTCGCGGCAATTTTAATCTGCCGCAAGGGGCAGCGGCGATGTCGCCTGCCATATCACTTGCTGCTTTACAGCTCAGTTTTGATTGGAAAAAATGTCTAAAATATCTCATATCCGTAACTTCTCGGTCATCGCACACATCGACCACGGTAAATCGACTTTATCAGATCGGCTGATCCAATTCTGCGGCGGTCTGTCTGATCGCGAAATGCAGGAGCAGGTGCTGGATTCCATGGATTTGGAACGTGAGCGTGGCATCACGATCAAAGCGCAAAGTGTGACGCTGAATTACAAAGCCAAAGATGGCGAAACCTATCAGCTGAACTTTATCGATACGCCGGGTCACGTCGACTTCACTTATGAAGTCAGCCGTTCGCTGGCCGCCTGTGAAGGCGCCTTGCTGGTGGTCGACGCTGGTCAGGGCGTTGAAGCGCAGACGGTGGCGAACTGCTACACCGCGCTGGAAATGAATCTGGAAGTTTTACCAGTTCTGAACAAAATCGACTTACCGCAGGCTGAGCCTGAGCGCGTCGCCGAAGAAATTGAAGATATTATCGGCATTGAAGCCATCGGTGCAGTGCAATGTTCGGCCAAAACCGGCCTCGGCATTGAAGACGTGCTGGAAACAATTGTTAAAGGCATTCCATGTCCGGAAGGCGATGTGGATGCGCCAACTCAGGCCCTGATCATCGATTCCTGGTTTGACCCCTACCAGGGCGTCGTCTCGCTGGTCCGCGTTAAACACGGTAAAATTCAGGCCAAAGACAAAATCAAAATTATGTCGAGCGGTGCCGTGTATGAAGTCGACAAAGTCGGTATCTTCACGCCAAAAGCGACCAACACTGGCATTCTGAGCACTGGCGAAGTCGGTTTTATCATCGCCGGTATCAAAGAAATCAAAGGTGCACCAGTCGGCGACACGCTGACGCTGGCGAAAAATGCCGCGACAGAGCCGTTACCTGGCTTTAAACGCATCAAGCCTCAGGTCTATGCCGGGGTGTTCCCGGTATCTTCAGACGATTACGAAGATTTCCGTGACGCGCTGGAAAAACTCAGCTTAAACGACTCTTCGTTGTTCTACGAACCAGAAAGTTCCGGCGCCTTAGGCTTTGGCTTCCGTATTGGTTTCCTCGGCATGCTGCACATGGAAATCATTCAGGAACGACTGGAACGTGAATACGATCTGGATCTGATCACCACCGCACCAACAGTGGTGTACGAAGTGCTGACTAAAGGCGGCGAGCTGGTGATGGTCGACAACCCAAGTGACCTGCCACCGGTTGGTAACATCGACGAAATTCGCGAACCTATCGTCGAAGCGCACATTCTGGTACCGCAAGAATACTTAGGCAACGTCATCAATCTTTGTATCGAAAAACGTGGCGTACAAATGAATATGACCTACCACGGCCGTCAGGTTGCGGTGGTTTATGAACTGCCGATGGCAGAAGTCGTGATGGATTTCTTCGACCGGTTAAAATCGACCAGCCGTGGTTATGCCTCACTGGATTACGCCTTCAAACGTTTCCAGGTGTCTGATATGTCACGGGTTGATATTTTGATCAACGGTGAGCGCGTCGATGCACTGGCGATTATCAGTCACCGTGATTTTGCTCAGGGCCGCGGTCGTGAGCTGGCGGAAAAACTGAAAGAGCTGATCCCACGCCAGATGTTTGATATTGCCATTCAGGCAGCGATTGGCGCGCACGTGATTGCACGGACGACGGTCAAACAGCTGCGGAAGAACGTCTTAGCCAAGTGTTATGGCGGCGATATCAGCCGGAAGAAAAAGCTGTTACAGAAACAGAAAGACGGTAAAAAGCGGATGAAGCAAGTGGGGAACGTAGAAGTTCCGCAGGAAGCCTTCCTCGCCATTCTGAAAGTCGGGAAATAAGCAGCCCACCCCGGAGCCAGCTCATGCCGCGCTCCGGGTCTTACAGCTGGTAACAATAAAGTCCATCACGGCGCTCGCCAGCGCCCTGCAATTTTCAGTAAGCTCAGAACGTTTTCTGAACGAGGAACCTTAATCTCATGGCTGGATATTTTGCAATTCTGTTAGTGGTCCTGACGCTGGTGTCGGGTCTGATTTGGTTAATTGACACACTGCTGTTTAAACCAAAACGTGAAAAAGATGCACCGCTGCCTTATGTCGCGGAAACGGCGCGGGATATTTTCCCATTGATCGCCATTATCACCGTTTTCCGTTCGTTCCTGTACGAACCATTCCAAATTCCGTCCGGTTCGATGATGCCGACGTTATTGGTTGGCGATTTTATTCTGGTGGAAAAATTTTCTTATGATGTCAAAGATCCGGTCTGGCGCAGCACCTTGCTGGAAACCGGTAAGCCCGATCATGGCGATATTGCCGTATTTAAATATCCGGAAGATCCAACCTCAGATTTCATTAAACGGGTTATTGGTCTGCCAGGTGACAAAATTATTTATAAAAACAAACAGTTGTTTATTCAACGTGCTTGTGACAAAGCCAGCAATCAGCCGTGTCCGACGGTAGAACCGCTGCGTCAGGAATTTAACAATGAAGGTGAGTTTTTCTTAGGACCGTACCCGCTGAAACGTTTCACCGAGCAGAATCTGACGAAGTCTTATGACATCCTGCAAAATGCGATGTTGCCGGAACCGATCCATAATTACTACCGTCAACCGGGCGTGGCGACTAACGAATTTGTCGTACCGGATGGTCATTATTTCGTCATGGGCGACAATCGTGACAACAGCCGTGACAGTCGGTATTGGGGTTTCGTGCCGGAGCAGAATCTGGTCGGCAAAGCGGTATTTATCTGGATGAGTTTTGAGTTCAGTGAAGATCCGAATCACTGGTTACCCAGCTGGGTACCGGTTGGCGTGCGGTTTGAACGCCTTGGCACTATTAAATAAGGTCGGGAATGTTACCTCCTTTAAGTAAACTTGAGAAAAAGCTCGGTTATCAGTTCAGCAACAGCGCCCTGCTTGAGCAGGCGCTGACGCACCGTAGTTGTAAAGGCCAGCACAATGAGCGGCTGGAGTTCCTGGGCGATGCCATTTTAGGTCTGGTCATCGCCGAGGCGTTGTTTCAGAATTTCCCCAAAACCCGTGAAGGCGATTTGACCCGGATGCGGGCGTCTTTGGTCAAAGGCGTGACTTTGGCAGAAATTGCCAAAGAACTTGAGATCGCCCAACATCTGCGCCTTGGCCCCGGTGAGCTGAAAAGCGGTGGTTCGCGGCGCGAGTCGATCCAGGCTGATGCGGTGGAAGCCGTGTTAGGGGCGATTTATCTCGATGCCGGCGCTGAAGCCTGTAAAGATCGGATCCTGCAGTGGTTTGGCAGCCGGTTACACAGCATCGAACCCGGCGTACAAAAAGATTCAAAAACCTTGTTGCAGGAATACCTGCAAGGCCGGCGTCTGGCGCTGCCGCAATATGATGTGGTAGCGGTGGAAGGCGACGCTCATGATCAGACTTTTACAGTGCGCTGCACTGTAGCCGGACGTGAGGCGGTGCAAGCCAGCGGCAGTTCAAGACGCAAAGCCGAGCAGGATTGTGCTCAGGCCATCCTGGAGCAATTAAAACATGAATGATCTGTTACAAGAAACCGCCGGCGATACCTTTGCCGGCCTCGTTGCCATTGTTGGCCGGCCAAATGTCGGTAAATCGACTCTGCTCAATCAGCTGATTGGCCAGAAAGTTAGTATCACGTCGAAAAAACCACAAACCACCCGCCACCGTATTGTCGGTATTGATACCGTTGGCAAGTACCAGACGGTCTATGTGGATACTCCGGGTCTGCACAGTGAAGAAAAGCGTGCGATCAACCGGCTGATGAACAAAGCCGCAGCCACGTCGATTCTGGATGTAGAACTGGTGGTGTTCGTGGTGGAAGGTACCCGCTGGACCGACGACGACCAGATGGTGTTAAACCGGCTGATCGTGGCGAAAAAACCGGTGATCCTGGCAGTCAATAAAGTCGATTTGTACAAAGACAAAGAAGATTTATTACCGCACTTACAATGGCTGGGGACCCAGTTACAGTTTCTGGAAATTGTGCCGCTATCGGCAGAAAAAGGCACTAATGTCAGTAAGTTGCGCGAGATCGTGCACACCCAGCTGCCACCTTGTGAGTTCTTTTTTCCGGAAGACTATATTACTGACCGCTCGCAACGGTTCATGGCCTCAGAAATCGTCCGCGAAAAGCTGATGCGTTTTCTGGGCGATGAATTGCCGTATTCGGTCACGGTGGAAATTGAACGCTTTAAATGGGAAGAAAAACACTACCATATCGCGGCGCTGATCCTGGTTGAGCGCGACACGCAAAAACGCATGGTGATCGGCAAAGGCGGCGAACGCATAAAAACCATCGCCTCTGAAGCGCGCAAAGATATGGAAGATTTGTTTGAGCAGCCGGTATTTTTACAGATGTGGGTCAAAGTGAAATCCGGCTGGGCCGATGATGAACGCGCGTTGCGCAGTCTCGGTTACGGCGAAGATTAATGGCTGAAGGCGCAGTCTCAGCGTTTTTGCTGCACAGTACTGCGTTCCAGGACCAGAAACTGATCCTGGATTTATTGCTACCAAATCAAGGCCGAGTGCGGGCAGTTGCCCGCCGGCCGGCAAAAAAACACAGCGGCCGTAGTCAGTGGCCGCTGTTTTGTTTGTGCTGGGTTGAACTCAGTGGTCAGGGCGAATTACGCACAGTACGCCGGATTGAAGAACAACAGGCCGCGCTGGCACTGCAAGGCGAATGGCTGTTCAGCGCTTTGTATCTGAACGAACTGATTTGCCGGTTATTTCCTGCCAATACGCAGGCCGATGAATTATTCGAGATTTATCAACACAGTGTGCAGGCGCTGTGGCAGTTGCAACTGCAAGGCAACGCGCAAACTGCCAGGCCTTTATTGGAGCAGCTGCTGCGCGAGGCCGAACTGGCACTGTTGCAGGAACTGGGCATACCGGTGGACTGCAGTGTTGATGCTGAAGGTGTGCCGCTGCGAAGCGATGGCTGTTATCAGTGGCAACACGAATATGGTTTTGTCGCTGCGCTGCAGGGCTGGTCTGGCGCCGATTTACTGGCCATCAGCCAAGCTGACTGGCAGAGCAGCAGTCTGCGCTGCGCCAAACAATTAAACCGCCAGCTGTTGCGGCCATTATTGGGCCAGGCACCGCTGCATAGCCGACAATTATTCCGTCAGGATTAACGCATTTAAATCACGCCAGCAGGCGTCAGGGAGATCTCATGCAACCGATTTATTTAGGCGTCAACATCGATCACGTCGCCACTGTCCGTCAGGCTCGCGGTAGTCAGTATCCGGAACCGGTGCATGCGGCATTGTTGGCAGAACAATATGGCGCTGATGGGATCACCGTGCATTTACGTGAAGATCGCCGGCATATTCAGGACCGGGATGTGTTTTTATTACGCCAGACCATCCAGACCCGGCTGAATTTTGAGATGGGCCTGACCGATGAAATGCTGCGCATCGCGCTTGAGCTGAAACCACATTTTTGTTGTCTGGTGCCGGAAAAACGCCAGGAGTTGACCACCGAAGGCGGTCTTGAGATCGCGGGTCAATTTGACCGTATTAAAACTGCGGTTGATGAACTCAGCAATAACAACATCCTGGTGTCGTTATTTATTGACGCTGACCAGCGTCAGATTGAAGCGGCCGCCCGTTCTGGTGCTCCTTACATTGAAATCCATACCGGCGCTTATGCCGATGCCACCTGCCCGAAACAGCAAAAAGCTGAACTGGAGCGCATCCGCGTGGCCGCTGAATATGCGGCGTCGCTTGGCTTAATCGTCAACGCCGGTCATGGTTTGCATGTGCACAATGTGCAGCCGATTGCGGCCATTCCACAAATGCATGAACTGAATATTGGCCATGCCTTAATTGCGCAGGCAATTTTCACCGGTCTGGGGCCGGCGGTGGCAGAGATGAAACGCCTGATGGTGGAGGCGCGCCGCTAATGGCGATCCTGGGTCTTGGCACCGATATTGTTGAGATCAGCCGGATTGAGCAAAGTCTGGCGCGCTCACCACGGCTGATTGAACGGGTGCTGACGGCGGACGAGCAGGTTATATACCAGGCTCATGCGCAGCCGGCGCGTTATTTTGCCAAGCGTTTTGCTGCCAAAGAAGCGGCGGCGAAAGCACTCGGTACCGGCATTGGCCGTGGTATTTCTTTCCAGCATTTTAATATCCGCAATGACGAGTTTGGTCGACCGATGTTGGAATTACACGGCGCTGCGGCTGATTTAGCGGCGAAATTGGGCCTGCGTCAGACCTGGTTATCGATTAGCGACGAGCAGGCCTTTGCTATGGCGACGGTGATTTTTGAATCCTGAGGCTGCGTTCTATTGCAGCCCTGTTTTATTGCGACCATTGTTGTGATTCAGCCAATAAATCCTGCAACTGATCAGTCAGATCAAAGAGTTCTGGTTCCAGCTGTAACAGGCTGGCACCGGTTTTCAATTGGGTTTCAATGGTTTCACTCAGTGCTTTAATGTGCGGCACGCCGGTATAACAAGTGGCGCCGTGCAGCTTGTGCACCAGCTGGATCAGTGCATCGCGCTGATTACTTTCCCGATACTTTTCTAAGTCTGCTAAGGTCTGCGGCAGACTGGCCAGCAATAGTTGTAACATTTCCCGCGCCAGCTCGGTTTTGCCGGCTGCGCGCTGCAAGGCCAGCTCCCAATCAACATGCCGGCTTTGCGGTAATGCCGGGATATCTGCCGCAGGCTCTGTTGCCGCATAGACAGGCTGCATACTGGCCTGGCTAAAGGCCGGACAACATTCTTTCAGCGTATACTGCAGCATTTGTTCATCGAGCGGCTTACTTAAAAACTCACAGAATCCCAGTCCTAACAACCGTTCGCGTTCGCCCGGCAAGGTATGGGCAGTCACGGCGATGATCGGCGTGTCTTCGTTTAATGAACTTTGCTGGATGCGCTGGCAGGCGCTGATCCCGTCCATGACCGGCATATTAATGTCCATAAAAATAATGTCGTAATGGACATGCGAAGCCAGTTGCCATGCTTCTGCGCCCTGACTGGCGGAATCGACGGATTCAACCAACTCGCCGAGTAAGGTATTAATCAGTTTCAGATTCGCTTCGTTATCATCAACCGTCAGCACCCGCAACCTTGCTTTGGGCGTGGTCGGTGACGGCAACGTAACGGCCTGGTGCTGGTTATAAGGCCGCGCCAGTGTAGCTGCCAGCTTGCGTTGATGCGCCGGTTTGGCCAGACACGCCATCGCGCCGCTTTGCAGCAACGCCTCACGCAGGTTTGGCGACAACGAATTCACCAACAGATACAGATACTGACAATGCGGTTTAATTTGCCGGATCAATTCAATGATCGGATTGAGCTGGTCCAGTGACACGGTGCGGCCAATCAGCGCGATATCAAATTGGTCCTGGTGTGCCAGCGCCTGTTGTAATTGGCCTGGCGTTGCACAAGCTGAGACCTGCATACCCCAACTGTTTAATAAACTTAATGTCGATTCGCGCGAATATTGTTGTGGTTCGATGTACAACACGGTTTTGCCGGTTAATAACGCGACCGGCAATGGTTCGCTGGCACTGAGCGGATGGGCCGGTAGCGCCAGGCTGAACCAGAAAGTAGACCCTTCACTGGCCTTGCTGTGGAAGCCAATCTGGCCACCCATTGCGGCGACTAACCGCTGTGAAATGATTAGGCCAAGACCTGTGCCGCCATAGCGCCGGCCAATACTGCCGTCGGCCTGGGCAAACCCATGAAACAACTGCTCTTGCTGTGTCGGTGCGATACCGATGCCGGTATCCTGCACTTCAAAATGCAGCATTACCGCATCTTCAGTGCTGGGCTGATGTTGCAGCCGGATCACAATGCTGCCGTGTTCAGTGAATTTAATCGCGTTGCCGGCGATGTTCATCAGGATCTGATTAATCCGTAATGGATCGCCAATCAGTGAATCCGGTACATCAGCATCGATTTGCAGTGCCAGTTCCAGCTGTTTGTCAAACGCATTGACCGACAACAGTTCGACCGCATCGTACACCAGGTCGCGGATCGAAAAAGGCTCCGGATTGATTGGCATCCGGCCTTCTTCAAGCTTGGCGTAATCCAGCACATCGTTGACCAGCGACAACAAGCTGTTGGCCGATTTCTGGATGGTATTGAGGTAATCCTGCTGGTGATGGGTCAGCTGGGTTTTTAATAGCTGCCGGGTAAAACCGAGTACACCATTGAGCGGAGTGCGGAGTTCATGACTCATCTTGGCGAGAAATTCGGACTTGAGCCTGTTGTCGTCCTGCGCTTTACGCCTGGCCATATCCAGCGCGACGTTTTGCATTTCCAGCTGTTCCATGGTCTGCACCAGATCACTGGTCGACTGGTCCACCGCATGCTGCATCTCATCTTTATAATGTTTCAGTTCATTGGCCAGTTGATTGACGCCAAGGCGCATCAGATCAAATTCGCCGATAAAGGGCTGATCCAGATGTTTCTCAAACCGGCCTTCGGCCAGACGTTCAATCTGCAGGAGCAGTTGTTGCAGCGGCTGACTGAGCCGGCTGAGCAGACGCAGACTCAGCACCAGTGCCAGACTGAGCGCCAGCAACACCAATAGAATGGTCACCAGCATCGAACTTTGCTGCGCCAGCATTACCTTGTCTTTGTCGACCTGCACCAGCACATAACCGAGCCGGCCCTCAGTGGCCAGCAATCGGCTGGTCTGCGCATCATTGCTGCGTGCACTTAGCGCCAGCGCCTGGATCTCACTGCTCTCCAACTGGATTGGCGCCCGGATCAGCAAATAATTGTCTTGTTGCACAATTTGCGGCAGGTCGGGTAACAGGCTCTTTGCCGGTAAATGTAAATCAGCGAAATCTTTATGCAGATTCGAGCTGGCGACCAGCTGATGCCGATGGTCAAACACCGCAATAGTGCGTACCCGTGGTGAGTTTTTCCGATGGCTGACATTGACCAATCGCTGCAGATAAGCCTTGTCGTCGGCCAATAAGCCATAGGCCGCCGCGATGGCCAGCGGTTCGGCGATATTGCTCGCCTGGTCTGCCAGATCACGCGATAAATCGGCGAAACGCATATAACTGAAATACCCGCCAAGACCGGCGCTGGCCAGTAAGGTTGGTAATAAGGTGATTAGCAGGATCCAATCGCGTAAAGCAATTTTCGTCATCTGGGGCGCTGCTTGCTACAATGGGCTATCTATCATTTATCATGACATAAGCTCCGACAAAATCCTATGGTGTTTTGTGCCGGAACTGGTGTCAATTTTCCAGGCTGAGCCCGACCCGAAATTATGGTAAGCATCTATCAGACAAAGAAAAAATCCAATTTGCCACAACATGGCGCTGTGACAATCCAACGCTGGGATCACGAAGCGCAAGGCATCAGTACACACCAGGGCAATATCTGTTTTGTCGACGGAGCTTTACCGGGCGAACAAGTCCAGGTGCGCTTTACCGAACAGAAAAAAGACTACAGCCGCGCCGTGGTACAAAAAGTATTGCAGCCTTCTGCGCTGCGGATCAAAGCGTTGTGTCCTTCCGCCGCTTTATGTGGCGGGTGTCAGTTGCAACATCTGGCGCCGGAGTCAGCGTTGGCGTTAAAACAGGACGCCGTCGCTGCGCTGTTACAACATCAGCTGAAACTCAGTGAATTGCCGTGGCAACCGGCGTTATCGGCAGACGCTGCCGGCTACCGGCGCAAAGCCCGCATCGGTGTCTGGTTTGATAAAACCACTCAGCAGTTTCAGGTTGGCTTTCGCCGGGCCGGCAGTAAAGAGATCCTTGATGTCCCGGCGTGTATGGTGCTCAGTCCGGCCATTGCCAGAGTGTTACCGGTGCTGCGCCAGACGCTGCCAACGCTGAAACATGGCAGTGCTGTGACGCATGCCGAAGTACTGGATGCCGATGGTCGCGCCTTTGTGGTGATCCGCCATGTGCGGCCGTTACCGGATAGCGACAAAGCGTTGTTGCTTGCTGCCTGGCCCGATGCATTCTGGCTTGGCGAAGCCGAATCTAACCAGTTTGAAGCCTGGCAAGCCGATACGCCGGTGCCGCAGTATCAGTTGGCCGCGGGTCAGGTTCTGCAATTTGAACCAACCGACTTTATTCAGGTGAACAGCCGTATCAATCAGGCCATGGTGACACAGGCACTGGCATGGCTTATGCCAGAAAAGTCTGATCAAGTGCTTGATTTGTATTGCGGTATCGGTAACTTTAGTCTGGCATTATCGCCGTTGGTGGCGGCAGTGACCGGGATCGAAGGCATCACCACAATGGTGCAGCGTGCCCGCGAAAATGCCACACTGAATGGCTATGGCAATTGCACCTTTGCGCAGGCCGATTTGCATCTGCCCTGGAAAGGTCACAGCTGGAATAAACCGGTTTACCAGAAAGTCTTGCTGGATCCGGCGCGAGCCGGTGCCGCCGGTGCGGTGGACGAACTGGTGAAGCTTAAACCGGCACAGATTTTGTACGTCTCCTGCAACCCGGTGACATTCGCCAGAGATGCCCGCGTCTTGCTGGCAAACCGCTATCGCATCAGTAAAATCGGCGTGATGGATATGTTTCCGTATACCAGTCATCTGGAACTGATGGCTTTATTTGAACAGTATTAACTGCTGTTAACGTTTCGAGGTACAGATGGTCAGGGTCCGGCATTCGCACAGCACTGAATACAATGCGGGGGAAACCTCGGCCTGGTTGATTTCACTGGGGCTGTCCGAGAAAAAAATTGCCTGTTTGCTCGCAGCCGGCGATTGGCTGAATCAGCATGACCTGACTGAAGCCAGTTGCCCGCAGCTGCGCACCGGCTGGGAAATGGTCGAGATCCTGGCTGATTTGCGCATGGACAAAGATGCGCTGACCGCCGCGCTGCTGTTCCCGTTGGTTGAAGCGCAGTTAGTGGAATGTGCTGCGCTGGACACGCATTTTGATCCGCCGGTGATCACGATGCTGACCGCCGTCAAACAGATGGAAGCGATCCGTACCATCCCGGTCGGACCGAATCAGACACCAAACGCGCAGCAAGCCGACAATCTGCGCAAAATGTTGCTGACGATGGTCGAAGATGTGCGCGCAGTGGTGATTAAACTGGCGGCACAGATCTGTTATCTGCGTGATGTGAAAAACGCCGATGAAGAAACCCGCGTGCTGGCGGCCAAACAAACCAATGCCATTTTCGCGCCGCTGGCCAACCGTTTGGGGATCGGTCAGCTGAAGTGGGAGCTGGAAGATTTAGCCTTTCGTTATCTGCATCCGCAAATCTACAAAAAAATTGCCAGCCAGCTGGAAGAAAAACGCCTCGACCGTGAACAGTACATGCGTGATTTTGTGCAGGCGGTACGCGACCAGATGCTGGTGGAAAAGCTGGACTGCGAAGTCTATGGCCGGCCGAAACATATTTTCAGTATCTGGAAAAAGATGCAGAAAAAGCATCTGGCCTTTGACCAGTTATACGATATCCGCGCGGTACGGATTGTCACTGAACGGGTGCAGGATTGTTATGCGGCGCTGGGGGTCGTGCACACCAGCTGGCAGCATCTGCCCAAAGAGTTTGATGATTACATCGCCACGCCAAAACAAAACGGTTATCAGTCCATTCATACTGTTGTGCTTGGACCACAAGGCCGGCCGATTGAAATTCAGATCCGCACCCAACAGATGCACGATGATGCTGAATTGGGCGTGGCGGCACACTGGCGCTATAAAGAAGGTGGCCCCGCCGGGCGTGAAGGCGCGCTGGATGAAAAAATTGGCTGGCTGCGTAAAATTCTGGCCTGGCAGGAAGAAGTGGTGGATTCGTCTTTGGCGGAAGAACTGCGCAATCAGGTCAGCGAAGATCGGGTCTATGTGTTTACGCCCAAAGGCGATATTGTCGATTTACCGGTAGGTTCGACGCCACTGGATTTCGCCTATTATGTGCATTCCAATGTCGGTAATCGTTGCATCGGCGCCAAAATTTCTGGCCGTATTGTCCCTTTTACTTATCAGCTGAAGACTGGTGATCAGGTCGAGATCCTGACCGGGCGCGAACCGAATCCGAGCCGCGACTGGCTGAATCCAAATCTGGGTTATCTGAAATCGAGCCGGGCCCGCTCCAAAGTGCAGTATTGGTTCCGGTTACAGGACCGCGATAAAAACTATGCGGCCGGTAAAGAGTTGTTGGATACCGAACTGGCGCGGCTGAATGTGCCGCTGGATCAACCGGTTAAACTGCTGCAGCGCTTTAATGTCAATTCGATGGAAGAGTTGCTGGTTGGCATTGGCGGCGGTGAGATCAAAGTCACGCAAGTGATTAATTACATTCAAAGCCTGCACAATAAACACGAGGTGCCGGAAATTGACCCGCGGCTGATCTCCAAGCCGATGCAGACCCAGAGCAAAAGTCATGTGGTGGTGCAGGGCGTCGGCAATCTGCTAACCCATATGGCCGGCTGTTGCCAGCCGCTGCCCGGTGACGCCATCATCGGCTACATCACGCAGGGTCGCGGCATTGCTGTGCACCGCGATGACTGCGAACAGTTCAAAAATCTGCAGGAACAACATCCGGAGCGGGTGGTCGAGGCGGCCTGGGGCGATCAATATGCGTCGGGTTATGAAGCCAGTATTCGCATCGTGGCGCATGACCGGAACGGTTTATTGCGTGACATCACCAGTATCCTGGCCAATGAAAAAGCCAACGTGCTAAGGATGAGCAGTAATTCTGACGTGGCACGCCAGACCGCGACCATTTATATGACGCTGGAGCTGTACAACCTCGACTCACTGAACAAACTGCTGACCAAAGTCAGTCAGATTGACGATGTGATTGAAGCCAAACGCTCGCAGTAACCCAACAGCTGCAGCTTTTGCCCTTGATCATAGGTGAAGGGGTAAGAGCTGCTCGCGTGAAGATCCCGGAAACGAATCTGATGTCAAAAAATATCAACGACTTACTCGCTATTATGGCGACTTTACGTGACCCGCAG
>JAIXSW010000077.1 GCA_027484495.1 Gammaproteobacteria bacterium | reverse complement strand
GCCGGGATCAGTATTGGCCTATCAAAGCACGGGTTGGCAATTGGTGGAAGGGTTGCAGCTGGCTCAGGATGATTTGTTGGTGCGTAAAATTACGCCGGATTCATTCTTACGTACCGATCTGCAGCAATTGCTGCAACAGCGTCAGATCACCCGGTTAGTCATTGCCGGTTATGCCAGCGAGTTTTGTGTCGATACGACGGTGCGCAGTGCGGCGGCGCATGGTTATGCCGTCGATTTAGTGGCTGACTGTCATACAACGCACGATAAACCCCATATGCCAGCCGCCAGTATCCGGGCCCATCACAATGCGACGTTGGCGGCCGTTCGCAGTTTTGGCGTGCCGATCCGGCCAATACCGGCGGCAGAGGTGGAATTTGCTGGCTGATCAAACATTACACTGGCCAGGTGGTGATTGCCGGCTCTTTGTTGGTGTGGCTTTAAATCCGGCGCAACAGCAGCAAATGGCGGCTGTGTTAGCGACATTACCGGCTGGATTAAAACCGGTACCGGCAGAGAACCTGCATTTGACCTTGAGGTTTTTAGGTCAAAGCAGTGAAACACAGGCTCGTGCGCTATGGGCCCAACTGCGCGCAACATCGTTGCCGGTGTTCTCGGTCAGGCTGGAGCAACTGCTGTGTTGGCCTGGGCCAAAGGTGTTGTGTCTGGCAGGGGAGATCACAGACCCGGCATTGCGGGATCTGGATGCCAGTATCTCGCAGGCTGCTGCCAGCGCGGGTTATCCACTATCGCAACATCCGTTGCATCCGCATCTGACGTTGGCGCGCGGTGCAAAGCAATTCCCGCAGTCGCCCGTGACGGTGCCGGCATTACAGGTACAACCGACTGAGTTACACCTGTATCAGTCCGTCTCGACGCCAGCAGGGGTGCGTTACCCGATCCTGGCGTCTTTGCCGCTGGTAATGGCTTAGAGCAGATAGCTCAGATGCTGGTGGAAACGGATCACGCAGTCGTCAGTATCGCCCTGCAATGCAAGGTTACGGCATAGCTGTTTTAATGCAGTTTCGACCTGATTCATAAAATGGCCGTAACCCGACTCCGAACTATCATCCCGGCCCGCTGCGAACACCAGATGCACGGTGTCTGGCAACACATCAGGTTGCCAATGGCTTTGCAGCTGCAGTACTGGGCTGGTTAAATCAAAATTCAGCATCCGCAGCTCGCGGCCGGCGCGGGCTTTATCCAAATGGCTGTTGCGCACCAGTGGTAAGGTCCCGTCAGCGACCAGTGCAACATGCAGCAATTGGTTGGCACTAGCCGCGTCCGTCAGTAAATGTTCCAGCCGCACAAACAACCCGGACCAAGGCGGCATTTGCTCGGGATCTACCCCCAGCACTTCTTTGATTTTACGGCTAAATGGCAGGCTGACGATGGCGTAATTCATCGTTTGATGGGACGGCGGAATTGCCACGTCACGTGCTTCATAGCGCTTTTCCAGATCGCGCAATTTGTAGCCGTAGCTGTCGTTACAGCCTTTTTGCCGGGCAAATAAATCATAAGACAAATGCTGATGGTCGCGCAGCTTCATGGTTTGGTCTGGCAATGGTAAACGTTGCCGGAACTGTTGTACGACCTGCACCACCTGCTGATGGAACGCTGCCGCCTGCGGTCGGATCTCGCTGCCGGTGGCCAGAAATAACAGGCTGATTTTGCGGGCGCGGTGGTACGGATCGATAAAGCTATGCTGCGCTTCGTGGTAACGCGGATTATAAAAAAACAGGATTTGGTCCTGGGTCTGGAAGCTGAAGGCTTCAGTGTGATAACGGACCACCGGCAATTTGTCATTGGCGATAAAGCTGACATGGCGCAAGCCAGCCTGCTGGCACAGCGTGAAAAACAGCTGGCCGAGCTCTTTGTAACAACTGGCCTGATCATCATATTGCGCCAGTAAGGCTTCGCTGACCTGCAGTTCGGCCAACAGATACTGATTATCTTTGGCGGTTTGCGGAATATAAACTTTGTGCAAAGAAGAGTGCATAACGGCTCCGTGTTGGGTCTCAGGATTCGGCGCACAGTGTAGGAAGTTTATCGGGACAGGAAGTTGTCTTAGCGCAAGCTTTGGTGAAAATCAGGCAAAAAAACAGGGACCGAAAAGGTCCCTGTGTGCTCTGAGTAAGCCCGTTTTAGTGCAGTTTCAGCCGTGGGCGAATAATCTTTTTGATCCGGCCAATCACCGAAATGGCAATGGTACGCAGCCAGCCATGCAACGCCACCTGATGCATGCGGTACAATGAGATGTAGGCCATTCGGGCGATCCGGCCTTCAATCATCATGACGCCACCGACCAGATTACCCATCAGGTTACCAACAGTGCCAAAGCGACTGAGGGAGATCAGCGAGCCATGGTCTTTATACTGGTAGTCGGTTTGTGGTTTGCCGTTCAGCGCAGCAGTCAGGTTTTTCAGCACATGTGATGCCATCTGGTGCGCCGATTGGGCGCGTGGAGGTACCCATTTGTTATCCGGTAGCGGACAACCGGCGGCATCGCCAATGACATAAATCTGGCTGTCGCGGGTGGTTTGTAACGTCGGCAATACCAGCAACTGGTTCAGCCGGTTGTTCTCCAGACCCGCTAAATCCTTCAGGAAATCCGGCGCTTTAATACCAGCCGCCCAAACCATCAGTTCTGCCGGCAGGAATTCCTCGCCCAATTGCAGACCCTCTTCAGTTGCAGAAGTCACTTTAGTCGCGACGCGGATATCCACACCGAGTTTGACCAGTTCATGATGTGCCGCAGCGGCAATCCGCTCTGGCAGTGCAGGCAGAATGCGCGGACCGGCTTCAACGATAGTGATTTTCAGCCGGTCACGTTTCATCTCATTAAAACCGTACTGATTCAGTTCGCGGGCAGCATGGTGCAGCTCTGCCGACAGTTCAACACCAGTGGCGCCAGCGCCAACAATGGCGATGTTCAGGTTTTCTTTTGGATGCTGTGGTGAATTCAGCTTGATATAAGCTTCCAGCAAGCGGCGCTGAAAGCGGTGCGCCTGTGCCGGACTATCGAGGAAAATGCAGTGTTCGGCGATACCTGGGGTATTAAAATGATTCGAAATACTGCCAATGGCCAGCACCAGGTAGTCATAGCCAACACGCCGTTCAGCCAGCACTTCTTCGCCTTGTTCATCAGTCAGCGGTGCCAGAATGACCTGACGTTGCTCCCGATCCAGTCCAATCATAGTGCCGAGCTGGAACTCAAAATGATGTGCACTGGCGTGGGCACGATAAGTAATTTGATCGATATCGACATCCAGTGTCCCGGTGGCTACTTCATGCAGCAGCGGTTTCCAGATGTGTGTCGGATTGCGGTCGACCAGAGTGATTGCTGCGCGGCCAGATTTGCCGAGTTTGTTGCCCAAACTGGTCGCCAGTTCAAGACCACCAGCGCCGCCGCCAATAATGAGAATACGGGGATTTGCCATTTTTCCTAACCTTTGTTTGTTATCGCGATACAAGGTTTTCATCTTGTACATAAACAGAGCAGGCCCAACTCCTGCCGCTGTTCACGGCGCAGACACCACCGGGTCTCTACGGCTTAACCCTGCCGCAGCTGATCTGCGGAAGCAGCCCAACATCAGATGCAGCAAGATTCTGTTTATCTCGAACCTTCCGTGGTTATAAAAAAACCGGCACGCGGGCCGGTTTGGGTCTTAGCTGTTTTTTGCCCGTTTCATCGAGTCGAAAAACTCGTCATTGGTTTTGGTCATTTGCAGCCGGTCAATGAGGAATTCCATGCAATCAGTCTCATCCATCGGGTTGAGAATTTTACGCAGGATCCACATTTTTTGCAGCTCTTCTGACGATGCCAGCAGCTCTTCACGACGGGTACCGGAACGGTTGAAATCGATAGCCGGGAATACACGGCGTTCAGCGATTTTGCGCGACAGGTGCAGTTCCATGTTACCTGTGCCTTTAAATTCTTCGTAAATCACTTCGTCCATTTTCGAACCGGTATCAACCAGCGCGGTAGCGATAATGGTCAGACTGCCACCTTCTTCGACGTTACGGGCTGCACCAAAGAAACGCTTTGGTTTATGCAGTGCGTTGGCATCGACACCACCGGTCAATACTTTGCCTGAACTCGGGATCACGGTGTTGTAGGCACGGGCCAGACGGGTGATCGAGTCGAGTAAAATGATCACGTCTTTTTTGTGTTCGACCAGACGTTTAGCCTTTTCGATCACCATTTCAGCAACCTGAACGTGACGGCTGGCTGGTTCGTCGAAAGTGGACGCGACCACTTCACCTTTAACCATCCGCTGCATCTCGGTAACTTCTTCCGGACGCTCGTCAATCAGCAGTACCATCAGCACACATTCGGGGTAATTCGATGCAATCGACTGAGCGATATTTTGCAACAGAATCGTTTTACCGGCTTTTGGCGGTGCAACGATCAAACCGCGCTGACCGCGGCCGATTGGCGATGCCAGATCCAGGACACGAGCAGTGATGTCTTCTTTACTACCGTTACCGCGTTCCATCCGCAGACGTGAATTGGCATGTAATGGCGTTAAGTTTTCAAACAGAATTTTGTTGCGGGCTTGTTCCGGCCGGCCGAAGTTGACTTCGTTCACTTTCAGCAGGGCAAAATAACGTTCGCCTTCTTTTGGCGGGCGAATCAGGCCAGAAATGCTGTCGCCGGTGCGCAGGTTAAAGCGGCGGATTTGACTGGGCGACACATAGATGTCGTCCGGACCAGCCAGATAAGAACTATCAGAAGAACGCAGGAAACCAAAGCCGTCAGACAGAATTTCCACAACACCATCGCCGTAGATTTCTTCGCCGTTTTTGGCGTGAGATTTTAAGATGGCGAAAATGATGTCCTGCTTGCGCAGACGGGCCATGTTTTCGAGGCCCATGGACTCAGCCAGATCAACCAGCTCGTTAATCGGCTTCAGTTTCAGTTCGGTTAAATGCATATTGATGGATTCTTGTGTATCAAAACGGAAAGAAAGCTTTTCGCTGAGCAAATGCAGTAAGGGTTTGGATTGGTCAACGAGCAAGCGGGTTTTAGAAAAGTTGCTGGATTACACCTTAGCAGGATAAGTTTTGGCCGTCTAGTTCAAACAAAAAAAAGGCGTATAAAAAATACGCCTTTTCTGCAACCGATATCAGATGTTGCTGTCAAGGAACTCTTTTAATTGAGTTTTTGACAGAGCGCCGACTTTGGTCGCCGCAACCTGACCGTTTTTGAACAACAGTAATGTTGGGATGCCGCGGATCTGGAATTTCGGTGGTGTATCCGGATTGTGGTCGATATTCACTTTTGCCACAGTCACTTTGCCTGCATATTCTTCAGCAACATCATGCAGGATTGGCGCGATCATTTTGCAAGGACCACACCATTCAGCCCAGAAATCAACCAGAACCGGGCCTGTCGCCTTTAACACGTCCGCTTCAAAGCTGTCGTCGGTCACTTGTAAAATTTTGTCGCTCATTACTATCTCCACTGGGGCAGGGCCGTTATCTGCACGGCTGTGTTGCCATTAAACCGGACCTGGCCGCATCGCCGGCAAGGCCTGAAATACCTGTTAAAAAACTCGCTTCAATTTTATCCGGACTGTTCCTTATTGCAAGCGCAACGGTTATGCTTAGTGGCTATGAATAAAACACATCTCACTACACATAAGTTCGCCGACTTCGCGCTGGCGCCTCAGATCCTCGATGCACTGAGTGCACAAGGGTATCAATATTGTACGCCGATCCAGGCGCAAACTTTGCCGTTAGCATTAGCGGGCAAAGATATTGCCGGACAAGCTCAGACCGGTACCGGGAAAACCCTGGCCTTTCTGACAGCGACTTTTCACTACTTACTGAACCATGAACCAAAAGGTTCAGGTCAGCCGCGCGCTATTATTATGGCGCCGACCCGTGAACTGGCCGTACAAATCCACAACGACGCAGAAGCGCTGGCAAAAAGTGCCGGTTTCAAGCTTGCTCTGATTTATGGGGGCGAGGGTTACGATTCTCAACGCCAGATGCTGGAAAAAGGCGCCGACATTCTGATTGGCACCACAGGCCGGCTGATTGATTACCTGAAACAAGGTCTGTATGACCTGTCGCAAATCCAGGTAGTAGTGCTGGATGAAGCCGATCGGATGTTCGATCTGGGCTTTATCAAAGACATCCGTTTTATGTTCCGCCGCATGCCACCTGCCACAGAACGGTTGAGCCTGCTGTTTTCTGCCACTTTGTCTTATAAAGTGCAGGAACTGGCGTTTGAACAGATGAACCAACCAGAACATATCCACATCGCGCCGGAACAAATGACCGGCAGCCGCATCAGTGAAGAACTTTTCTATCCATCGAGCGACCACAAAATTCCACTGTTGTTGTCACTGATGGAAGAAGAGTGGCCGGATAAAGCCATTGTATTCGCCAATACCAAACACTGGTGCGAAGATATTTTTGCCTGGCTGGAAGCTGACGGTCATCGGGTTGGCATGCTGACCGGTGATGTTATTCAGAAAAAACGGCTGAAAATTCTCGACGATTTTACCAGTGGCAAGCTCGATATTCTGGTAGCAACAGACGTTGCAGCGCGTGGCCTGCATATTCCGAAAGTCAGCCATGTGTTTAACTTTGACCTGCCGGATGACTGTGAAGATTACGTGCACCGGATTGGCCGAACTGGCCGTGCCGGCGAAAGCGGCAAGGCAATCAGTTTTGCCTGCGAACGTTATGCGCTGAATCTGACCGCTATTGAAGACTATATCAAACACTCAATTGCTGTTACTCAATACGATGCCAGTGCGTTATTGACCGATTTAGTGGTACCAAAGGCGCGCGTACGCCGCCGGATGGGCCAGCCAAGACCAGGTCAAAATCGTAGTGGTGGCCGTGGAAGTTCGAATGGACCAAGACCAGCTCGCACCCGACCTCGTTGACACCGGCTTCGTGCTGCCGGGTTCAACACAGCATCAGGATATTTATGCTGTGATTGATCTCGGCTCCAACAGCTTTCACATGCTCATGGTGAAAGTTGTTGGCGGTAGTGTGCAGGTGATTGGCCGGGTCAAACGCAAAGTGCGTCTGGCCAGTGGTCTGAATGACAATCTGGTCCTCAGTAAAAAAGCCATGACCCGTGGCTGGGAATGTCTGGCATTGTTCGCCGAACGGCTGCAAGACATCCCGTCCAACAATATCCGCATCGTCGGAACTGCAACCTTACGCCTCGCTCACAACGTCAAAGTTTTCCTGACCGAAGCTGAAAAAATCCTCGGGCACCGCATTGAAGTTATTTCCGGCGAAGAGGAAGCGCGGCTGATTTATCTCGGCGTGGCCCACACATCCAGTTCAGACAGCAACCGGCTGGTCATTGATATCGGCGGCGCATCGACTGAGATGGTGATCGGCCACGGTTTTGCCCCGCTGCATCTGGCCAGCCTGCATATGGGTTGTGTCACTTATCTCGATCGATATTTCAGTGACGGTTTGCTCAGCGAAGATAACTTTAATGCGGCGATTGCCGCCGCAGAAGCCGAAACAGTCGGCGTAGCCGCTTTATTTCTCGGTACTGGCTGGCAGTTGTCGGTAGGTGCTTCCGGTACTGTGCAGGCGATGCAGGAAATTCTGGTAGGCCAGGGCATGGATGAAGTCATCACGCTGACGCGGCTGGAAACCATCATGCAACAAAGTATTGCCTGTGGTCAGATCGATAAACTCGATATTGTCGGCCTGGCGCAGGAGCGCAAACAAGTGTTTGCATCCGGGCTGTCGATCCTGATTGGTCTGTTCCGGAAGTTACATATTCCCGGTATGACGCTTTCCGGCGGCGCGCTGCGCGAAGGTATTCTGTACGGCATGCTGCCCCAGTTGCAACATACTGACGTCCGCAACCGCACTATTGCCAGTTTGATGGTGCGCTATTACATCGACCAGCAACATGCTAACCGCGTGGCAGAAATGGCGCTGCAACTGGCGCACCAGCTGCAGGACCAATGGAATCTCGCAAAATTCGAAGGCCTGAGTATGCTGCGGGCCGGCGCTTTGCTTCACGAGCTGGGCTTACTCATCGAATACAAAAATCACCATCATCATGGTGCTTATATTATCAGCCATACCGAATTGCCTGGTTTTACCCGGGCGCAGCAACAACTGCTGATGGCATTGGTCTTTAACCACCGCGCCGATATTCAGCGTGACATTATTGCCAAGCAAACGATGACGTCCGTATTGTTGGCGGTAAGGCTGACCCGACTGCTACGCCTGGCAGTGATTTTGTCGATGCGGCGTAAGCACGAGGCGCTGCCGGAAGTGCAGATCAGTGCACAGGCAGAGGTGCTATTGGTCGCGTTGCCAAAAGGCTGGCTGGAGCAACATCCGCTCATGCGGGCTGAACTGGAACAAGAAGTCGCTTATCAACAAGCCGCCGGCTGGCAGCTGCAGGTGCGTTGATCGTTCGTCTGTCAGTTATTCCGTTGCAATGAACTTGTTGACGCTGGCTGTATTCAGCTGCTGCGTAGGCACAACTTTGACATCACTGCCAAAGTTGTGCCGGACAAGTCACGAAGATGTTTTTGTCGCCATTAATACCCACCATGGCAAGCCATCAGGTTTTGCTACTTTCTCGAATTTGAAACTGACCTGACAATTGGCTCCGACTGGTCCTATTTCATATGTATTCGCGTCAATCCAGCGGCCAGCAGGGCAGGTACCACTGACTTTTCTACTGATTCGATAACCGGCTTCAGGCGCAAAAACAAAGGTTGCATTGCTACCGGCAAGCACCTGACCAGGCCCGGAGATCAGTTTGCCACCTTGTTGGTTCTCCACTTGCACATCAAGACTGTAGATGGCGCGGAAATAGGCCTGTAACTGCTGCGGCCTGACGACCGCGGCCAGCGTACATTCGGTGGCACTGCCACAGGCTTCCTGTGACCAGTGACTGAACTGATACCCTTGCGTGGGCGTCGCCGTACACACCGCGGTTTGTCCGTGCGGGACTATTGCCGGGCTGCAAACTGCGGTACCGCCATTTATTGGCTGACTTTGTGCGCTGACTGCATATTCCGCCAGTTCAATGCCCGACGGCTCTATCCAGACACCAGGCAATGAGCTGGTTCCTGAGTACAAGCTCAGATAATAAATGCCATCTTGTTGCGGCGTAAACTGCAGCGTTTGTGTATCTCGGAATTCGGTGTAGGTGAGCGCTTTATAGCCATCG
>JAIXSW010000218.1 GCA_027484495.1 Gammaproteobacteria bacterium | reverse complement strand
CCTGCCACTGTCCCTGCTGACTGAGCCAGGCACTGACATAAGGCCGCTTCGCCGTGTTGCCCTGCTGTGGTAATTCCAGCTGCAGCTGTAACTGCTGCGACTGCTGATAGGCTGTCGCAACCTGCAGTTGGTGATACCAGGTCGCGGAGGCATGAAACTGCGGTGCTGCCGTTGGATCTTGTTGCCATTCGCGCCACAGTGCTGCGTCACTGTTCCCATCACTTGCCCCATCACCTTCCTGCGCCAGCCACTGTCTGCGCTGTGTTGGGCTGGCAGATACCAGCGCCTGCGCCAGCAACCAGGCACGGCTGAAACTCTGGCTGGTCACTGCAACCGCAGGCCCGTACTGCACCGGCCAGGCTTCAGCCGGGTACCAGACGATGTCTGCATGGCCGCGCTGCGACGCGTTCGCCTGCAGTAACACTTGTTGCTGCAACCGGATGGCGGTCAACGGATTTGCGTTCGGTTGACCAAAAACTGCCACGTCCGCAGCCTGTGCACCGAGCTGCGCCTGCCAGTCGCCAAAGCGCAGCCGCAGGCTGGCTTGTGGCCACTCAGCGCGCACTTTGGCCAGCAGATTGTCCAGTAACACGGCGCTGGCAAAGGCTTGCAGATCCGGCAACAGCCGGATGTCCGCGCCTGTCTGGCCAGTGATCTGACGTGCTGCATGCCGCAGTTGCACCCGGTCCGGCAGTTCAGCGGCGCTTTGCTGTTGCCATAACTTTCTGGCAGCACCGAAGCGGCAGTGATAGCTGCGTTGCTGCTGCCACCAGGCTTCACATTGCTGCCAGGCCTGTTGCAATAGCGCCGCATGCGCCGGCCATTGACCGCTGTGGGCAAAGGCTTCGGCCAGTGGCCAGTACTGCTCGTCCTGCAGCAAGGGCCACTGCTGTTGCAGGTATTGCGTCAGTGCTTGCTGCATTTTGTGTTGCTGCGCGTGGTCGATATTGCTGATGTCCAGCTCTAGTGGCACCGGGCCTGGTAACGTCAGCGTGCTGGCATGGACCAGGCCAGTCCACAGTAACAGCAGGCCGTAAATGGCTTTCATCTCAGGGCGCCGTCCGTGTTGCTGGTTTTGCTTTAGAAGGAATAACCGGCACTTGCGCTGTCTCAGTCACAGGCAAGGCTTCTGCACGGCTGACCAGCCGGTTGTGATCGGTATCCCAGCGGCTGAACATGCGTTGGCCGGATTGATGATATTCGGCTGCACTTAAAATGCCGTTGGCGTCTTTATCCAGGGCTTTGAAGCGGGCCTCGGCCTGTTTCAGCTGCGCGTTGCGGGTTTTGGCGATTTGCTGGTCAACGCGGTCGGTAAATTCCTGCATGTACTCGGTCGGTGACAATGCGCCATTTTGGTCCGTATCGGTGCGGGCAAAAGCTTGCTGGCGGATCTGCAGATATTCAGCCGCTGACACTTCGCCGTTGTTATCGACGTCATACATCGCCAGCATTCCGCTGACACTGTGCGTGGTGGGCATCACCAGCGCCGGCCGGCGTTGCGGTTGTGCGGTGCCAGCGTTCTGGCCGCGACGGGCCGGGGCTGGATCGGCTTTGCTGATCAGACCGTCTTTGTTACTGTCAATAAACGCGAAGGCACTCTGACCGGACGCCTGGTATTCCGCCGGGCTGATGCGGCCATCCTGATCCTTATCGACTGCGGCAAACCGCACTTCGGTTTGTTTTAGCTGGCCTTTGCGATCCGCAGCCAGGCGTTGGTCCAGCCGATCAGCGTATTCAGCCTGATAACCGGTGACGTCGATCTGAGCGTTGTGCTGCAAGTCCATTGCCGCCAACCGTTGCTGGCGGCTGCTGAAAAACTCAGTGTGACTGACCTGACCGTCGTTGTTTTGGTCAAACTCTGCAATGAAATCGATTTTTGCCTGCAGCGTCGGCTGATGGGCGCGCTCGGGCTGGCTGCTATTAGTCTGCTGCGCTGTGGCGGGCTGAGCGAGCAAATACAGGCTGCTCAGCAGTAAAAAGTGCCGGATAGTTTTGGGTTGCATCATCATAGGGTTCTCCTGATATCGCGTTGATCGGGCTGTGGATTTCATTCTGCGGCTTCAAATACGACCGTGCTGGTGTAGCTGTACAGCGGTGCCTGAGCGCCTGGTGGCGCCGCCGCGCGGTGGCGGGCTAGCAGCAGATAGGTGCCGGCTTGCGGCGGTGTTAATGTGAATTCGCCGCGGGCGTTGCTGCTAACTGGCAACGGTGCAGTTTTGTCATGGCCGGCACTGTGGCTGCCGGTCTGGTGCAATTCCAGCTTGCTGCCTGCCAGTGGTTGACCATCCAGCAGCAAGATCCCTTTGACTGGCTGACCGGTGTACAGGTCATTCGGGTGGCTGACAAATTGCAGTTCGAGGCCTTTGCCGCTGGCTTTTAACGCCGGTAAGTCCGGTTTGCCTTTACTGATATAAGTTTCGGCGCGGGTCACACTCTGAAAATGCGCTTTCAGTGTCGCGCCTTTAGGCAGGACAAAATTCGGCTCGCGGCTGTTTTCGGTTTTCCCGTTCAGCACATAGCTATGAAACACCGCACCAAAGCGCTGACCCGTGCTGTATTTGTAGGTGCCGTCGGTGGTCAGTTCGTCATCCAGCACAGTGCGGCTTTTCACGGCAACCAGCTCTTTCGGTGCGCGCACAACGCCATCTGGCCCCGTCACCTGAAATTCACTTTGATCAAATTTGGCTTCCGGCAGAAAAAACTGCTCGGCGAAAGCCGCTTCCAGACTGACCCAGCCACGCACAGGTTCAAAACTAGTGGGCGCTAGATAAGGCACATGCGCCTTAACAGCGGTGAAGGGCAGTGCGCAGCACAGCGCCAGTAGCAGAGGTTTAACTGAAATCACAGGGGGTTACCTTTCAATTGATATTAATTCGCATTTGCATTATTAGATCAAATGAGAATTATTCGCAATAAAAAGTGTAAATGGGACCGGATAATAAGGGCCAGTCCCGGTTTGATGACTGCGATGAGCCAAAAACGGACATTCCGTTCAGGCTGTTTGATACTGCGACGGGTATTAAAGGTGCAATTCGCTTCTCTCATTGCCCCCTACGTTCAGGCCGCTGGCTCGTAGGGTGGGTAGAGCGAAGCGAAACCCGCCGGTTGTCGCACATCGGGTGTCGCACATCGGTTGTCGCCAATGCCCGCAACTGCCACAAAACCACAAATCAACGAGTTGGTTTTTTCAGCGCAGCTGGGCTCGTAAAAAGTCGACCTCAGACCACGGAACTGGCAAGCTTTACCACAACGAATGGCGAAAGGATCCATATGGACGAGTGGCAAACAAAGACCGCTGCATTGCTGCAGGCGGACGCATGGCGGATGGCTTGCCTGCAGGCCGTGCTGGCGCTGCAGTTACCGGACTGGTATCTGGCGGCCGGCTTTTTACGCAATGCGATTTGGGATGCGGTGCATCAGTTGCCGCTGACGCCTCTGAACGACATTGATTTGGTGTTTTTTGACCCGCAGGATCTCTGCACCGATCGCGAAACGCAGCTGGAGCAACAGCTTCAGGCGCAATTTCCCGGCCAGTGTTTTGAAGTGCGAAACCAGGCGCGGATGCATCTGAAACATGGTCATCCGCCTTATCAGCACTGTGGCGACGGCATCCGGCGCTGGGTGGAGCAACCAACTTGTGTTGGCGTGCGGTTGTTGGACGACGACAGCCTGGAATTCTTTGCCCCGTTCGGCCTGGCACTGAACTGGTCGCTGCAAGTGAATATCAACCCTGATTTCCCACGGCGTGAGGTGTTTGCTGAACGGGTCGCAGCGAAGCGCTGGGTGCAGCTATGGCCACAATTGCAGATCAACCTTGAGTGACACACCTTGCAAGCCCCTTGCAAACAGCAGGCTGGCACCCCAAATCCAGTATTCATCGATTGCCAGAACAGTTGCCAATGCCCGATTTTCACCGCCCACATTCTGACGACGCCATAGTGCCTGCCGGTGGAAGCCGGCAATGGGCCGTGCTGCTTTGTGCATTGTGGCTGGTGTGGCTGCTGGCTTTTGTCGTCGCACCGCCAAGTGGCGCGACGTCGATAACTCAACCTGCCACTGCCACGTTATGGCACAGCGCACCGGATCAGATGGAACCGATATTGCTGCAGGCGCAAAGTGAACGCAGCAGTACGCAGTTATTTTTACATCCAAAACAACAACCGCTCTATGTGCTCATCGCGGAACCTGTGCTGCTGTTGCTGCGGCTGCTGGCTTTGTTAATGCCGGTGGTGCTGGTCGTGGCCTGGTTTATCCGCGCCGGGCCCAGACGCAGTTTTCGGCTTGGGCTTTGGCGTG
>JAIXSW010000107.1 GCA_027484495.1 Gammaproteobacteria bacterium | reverse complement strand
CGGGCCAATTTCTGATTTGTGCGTTGTGGTAGGAGGCGTGGTGGGTTTCACTTCGCTCTACCCACCCTACACAACCAGAAGTTGTGTAGGGTGCAATAAGCGCAGCGAATTGCACCGGAGCAACAGTCCCTAGGGTTGTTATGATCAATAAAATTAAAAAAATCATTATATTAGGTGGTGGCTCTGCCGGCTGGATGACGGCCGCAGCTTTGGGCAAAGTGCTTAAAAATCGCTATTGTGAGGTTCAGCTGATTGAATCTGACGAGATTGGCACTGTGGGGGTTGGCGAAGCCACTATTCCGCAAATCATGTTGTACAACGACTTAATTGGACTCGACGAAAACGAGTTTATGCGCCGCACTCAGGCCACTTTTAAGCTCGGTATCGAGTTTGTGAACTGGTCGGAAATCGGCAGTCGCTATTATCACGCCTTTGGTGATGTCGGTAAAAATATGGAAGGGATCCAGTTTTATCATTATTGGCTGAAAATGCGGGCGCTCGGTAAGGCCGCGCCGCTGGATGAATACACCTTAAGTTCACTGGCCTGCAATGAGCAGCGTTTTATGCGCTCCATCGATGCCGGCCATTCGCCGCTTTCCAATATCGCGTATGCCTTTCATTTTGATGCTGGGTTGTTTGCCCGCTATCTGCGCGAACTTGCCGAAGGCTGGGGAGTGCGGCGTACTGAAGGCCAGGTAGAGCAGGTACTGCAACATGACAATGGTTTTGTTCGCGGATTACAGCTGACCGATGGCACTGTGCATGACGCTGATTTTTTTATTGATTGCTCTGGTTTTCGCGGCGTACTGATTGAGCAGGCATTAAAAACCGGTTACGACGACTGGTCACACTGGCTGCCGTGCGACCGGGCTATCGCGGTGCCTTGTGCCAGTGCCGGTGAACCTTTGCCATATACGCGCGCGACTGCGCAAAGTGCCGGCTGGCAATGGCGCATTCCTTTGCAGCACCGTATCGGTAATGGCCATGTGTTTTCCAGCAAATTTATGTCGTCGGATGAAGCCACCGCGATTTTGCTGCAAAATCTCGATGGTGCCGCGTTGGCTGACCCGCGCGAGATCCGTTTTGTCACGGGGAAACGGAAGCAGTTTTGGAAAAACAATGTCTTGGCGGTTGGGCTGTCCGGTGGTTTTATGGAACCACTGGAGTCAACCAGTTTGCATCTGATCCAGGCCACTATTGCCAAGATGTTCAGCTTTTTTCCGCAGCAGGGCTTTTCGCAGGCCGATATCGACGAATTTAACCGCCAGATGGCTTTTGACTATGAGCGGATCCGCGATTTTCTGATCCTGCATTATCACGCAACACAAAGGAACGACTCGCCATTCTGGCAGTACTGCCGCACGATGGCGGTGCCGGCTGAGCTGACGCAGAAGTTGCAGCAATTCCGGGCGTCAGGCCGGATCTTTCGCCACAACAACGAGATGTTCAGCGACTTAAGCTGGTTTGAAGTGATGTATGGTCAGGGCGTAGTGCCGGACGGCTATCATCCGTTGGTGGATATGTTCAGTGAGCAGGAGCTGCAGGGCCGGCTCGACAGCATTCGTCAGGTGATCCGTAAGTCGGTCGATTATATGCCGTCTCATCAACAGTTTATCAACGAACACTGCAAAGCCGGCCGCAGTTGATGCCCACCCGTGAGGCAGTCCCGTTACGCGGTAACCGTTACGCGGTAACCGTTACGCGGTAACCGGTGTGCGACACCCGGTGTGTGACACCCAGTGTGTTTCGCTGCGCTCTACACACCCTACGCTTTGTTTGAATTGCACCGGGTTATTTACTCTCCGGCGCTGGCGATTTTTGCCACTGTATCGTGGCTGCCGGCCCAATCGACCGGATAAATCCCTTGTTGCATATAACGATGAAAGGTTGAAAACGGCCAATCGGCGACTTGTGTCACATAACCATGATGTTGCGGATTGATATGGACATAATCAATATGGGCCCGCCAATCCTGTTCATCCCTGATCAGATGCTCCCAATACCGACGTTGCCAGATATTCCGCTCGAGGCGCCTCTGACGATTGTCAGGACTGGGTTCTGAGACTGGCAGTTGACGGCTGAAATAGCTCTTAATCAGACGCCAGCGGGCCGGGTAATCAACATCATCGGCTGGGAGTGTCAGCACGCAATGTAGATGGTCGGGTAGTATCACGATGGCATCCAAGCTAAAAGGGTGGCGTTGTACGACATCCCGGAAAGCAGCCCGTAATACGTCGATATGACGCACCAGCAAATCGTTTGGATAACGCTGTTGCAGATTCACGGTGAAAAAATAGCAACCGCCGGCTTGATAAGCCCGATGATAGTTAGGCATTGGTGTCCTCCATGACAGCTCAAAGCCTTGATTCGGGAGGTCAATATGTCAAGGGCAGACGCTGGTTCTTTGGGATACATGGCCGAGTAAACGGAGTGCGGTAACCGTTACGCGGTAATCGTTACGCGGTAACCGATGTGTTTCGCTGCGCTCTACACATCCTACGCCAGATCAAACAGAGCGTAGGGTGCAATGAGCGACGCGAATTGCACCGTCTAACCTTACCGGGTTTTCACTCAGAGTTGTTGCTGCAGCTGCTGTAACAGCAGTTCTAGTTTGTATTGATCGACGGCGAATTTGCGGATGCCTTCAGCCAGTTTTTCACAGGCCATGGCATCTTCATTCAGTTGCCAGAGGAATTCAGCTTCAGTCAGCGGCTGCGTTGGTGTGGCTGGCGGCGCAACATCAGGCTGCAGCTGGCGGGGCAGCAATGCGTCTGAAGCCTGCAGCTGATTGAGCAAATCCGGTGCAATCGTCAGCAGGTCGCAGCCGGCCAGCTGGCGGATCTGGTCGATATGACGAAAGCTGGCGCCCATCACCACGGTGCGGATGCCATGGCTTTTATAATGCTGATAAATCTGCCGTACTGACTGCACACCCGGATCCGCGGCCCCGCTAAAGTCGGCTGCAGGCTGCTGCTTTTTATACCAATCCAGAATACGGCCAACAAAAGGCGAAATCAGCGTGACCTTCGCATCGGCGCAGGCTTTCGCCTGGGCCAGTGAAAACACCAGCGTCAGGTTGCAGGCGATGCCTTGTTGTTCCAGTTCAGCTGCCGCCTGGATCCCTTGCCAGGTGGCGGCAAGTTTGATCAAGACTCGCGATTTATCAATGCCTTTGGCGGCATAACGCGCAATGATACTCAGTGCTTTACGGACGCTGGCGTCAGTATCAAACGACAGCCGCGCGTCGATTTCGGTCGAAACCCGACCGGGAATATGTTGGAGGATCTCGGCGCCAAAATTGACCGTGACCTGTTCAGCAATTGCCGCAATCGAGTCCGGATGGGCGCGGCAGGCGTCCAGTAACAACGACTGGTACTGCGGGAGCTGGCTGGCTTGCAGGATTAACGACGGATTGGTGGTGGCTTCAGTCGGCTGCAGCTGTTGGATCGCTCCAATATCGCCGGTATCAGCCACGACCGTCGTCAGGCTGCGGAGTTGTTCAAGTTGGTTCATCAAAGTGCTCATCGCGGGTAAGTCATACTGCGACCACAGTACAAAGTACCCATGCGGCTGACACTGGCGCATTTTGATCGCCGGTTTATGTTTTTTCACGGGTTGAGCCGGATGTCAGGACTGAATCGTTAAATTTCTGCGGGATATAACGCAGCCACCAGCCGGTTACGGCCGGCATGTTTGGCTTCGTATAATAATAAATCCGCTTGTTTATAGAGTTGTTCAAAAGACAGTTGTCCGGCGGTTGCGACCCCAATACTGACGGTCACCGTAATACCTTCGATTGGTTGCTGACTGACCAGCATCAGCAGCTTTTCGGCAAAAGCAGCTGCGGAGTCGCTGGGGCTATCCATACAAATGATGGCAAACTCTTCGCCGCCAATACGCGCCAGCACATCATGTTCGCGGCAATTGGTCAGCAGCAGCTGACCGAGCTGGCGTAACACGGCATCACCGCAGGCATGACCGTGCAGATCATTGATTTGCTTAAAATGGTCAATATCAAGTAACAGAAACGAGCAGGTTTGTTGATGCCGGTCCGCCTGCTTCAGCAGTAGTTGTGCCCGGCTGATAAAGGCGCGGCGATTGAGCAGACCGGTGAGTTCGTCGGTCTGCGACAATAACTCCAAGCGCTCGGCTTTTTCTTCCAGTGCATTTCTCAGATCAACCAGTTCCTGATAGAGCTTGTCACGTTGTTTGGCGCTGTTAATCACCCAGAAGATCAGCGGCTCATCCCCGTGCTGAACATGGGCATTAACTAACACCGGCAAACGTTCGCCGCTGTTGCCCTGAATGGTCAGCTGGATTTCCTCACAATGTCCCAGGTTCAACAGCATCGGCATGACAAAACTTTCTAACACGATTTTTGATGCCGGAGTCAGCACATCACTGAGCCGCTGCTGTGCTTTTGGCGTTTGCTGACATTCCTGATAAAAATACGGGTTCGCCCGCAGGATCACTTGCTCTGAAAGCGTGGTGACGAGGCAGCCACAGGGAAAGACATCGGGCGTAAACACCGGATCCATGGTTTATTCCATTGTCGGAGTGAGTCGTGGTAAAAATGCATGGATCTGATCCGCTACCTGTCGAGGATGGGTCATATGCAGGCAATGTCCTTTTGCTTCAATTACTTTTAGTTCACTTTGTGGCATGTGTGCCTGCATGTATTCGCCGATAAACAACGAAGCCAGTGCGTCCCGCTCACTTTGCAACAAGAGTACAGGATGTTGATTCAAAGGCAACAAAGACCGGTAGTCGGAAAAAAACGTCGCTTTGGCAAAGTTTTTCGCCGTCACCGGATTGGTACTGCAAAAGCTGTCAGATAGCTCCGCACTATATTGCCCCGCATCCGGATCGCCGATGACCAAAGGTGCCAGATACTGCGCCCAGCCGATGTAATTTTTATCCATTAAATCCATCAGTTCCTGCAGATCGGCTTCGGCGAAACCGCCTTGGTAATGCGGTGGCAAATTCAGGAAACAGGGGGAAGGGCAGATCATGATTTGCGCCCGGATCCGCTGCGGGATTTTCTGAGCTGCCAATAAGCCGATAATGCTGCTGACAGAGTGGCCGCACAAAATGACGTTTTCTAAATTCAGCGCTGTACAAATTTCAATAATATCAAGCGCATACCCATCCAAAGTTGAGTAGCGTTGTTTATTGTAGGCTTGCATGTCAGACGCACCGGAGCCGACATAATCAAACAGCACAATGCGAAAATGCGGGCTCAGTAACGGCAACAAAAACCGCCACATTTGCTGATTACAGCCAAAGCCATGCGCTAACAGCAAGACCTGCTCCCCAGTGCCGGTGATAGTTACATTATTTCTGGAAAGTACATCACTGTTTGTCAGCATATTCGTCCCGGTTACTATTAATTAACATATTGATTGTTTTAGAATTATATGTGATTTACCGCTAAATCGATGAAGTATTTTCAGCCGCTCTTGCCCGGCAGTTGTTTTACCCGGCAGATGGTAGCAAGGTTGTTTCAGCGTATATTAACCAAAAAGCCTCCGGGTTCTTTTATTTTAGGTATACCTAATATAGGATGCTGATAACAAGTGAGTATCAATATCTGCTCTTTCATTGATTGACTCTGGGAACCATCATGATCAAATCATCGCAACAACTCGTGACAGAAGCCCGTACACAGATAAAAGAAGTAGCAGTGCAGCAGCTGTCGGCACTTTTGGCTGATCATCAGACCATCCTGATTGATGTGCGGGAGCCTGATGAATTTCAGCAAGGCCGGGTCGATCGCGCCGTGAATTACCCGCGCGGCGTGCTGGAAATGAAAGTTCACCAGCATCCGGCGGTCGCAGCCCACTGCGAACCGCTGCAGGCGTTGACTGAACTGGCACAGCGTCCGGTTTACCTGATCTGTCGATCAGGCGCCCGTTCTGCTCTCGCCGCATTCAGCCTGCAACAGATGGGATTTGCCCAAGTTTACTCAGTCGCCGGTGGCTTTCAGGCCTGGCTGGACGCCGGATTGCCGGTGGAAGTCTGAGAACCCTGCAAGCACTGCATAATAAGAAAGGCTCAGTACGGGGATCCGTCAGTAGCGGCTGTCGATCTGTTTCAAGCGCTGGATAAACGCATCGATCTGCTGCTCATTGGCGGCATCAATATGATACTTCTGATGAAACCCCAAAGTGAGGCTGACGCCTTCAGCAAAAAAATACAAATCGTAGCCGTCAAAACCAGTGGCGATTTGCATGCCGGCAAGGTCAAAACCGTTGCCAACCGGTGTTTCAGCCGGTGCACCCTGCTGTTCAATTTTGCCAAAAACTTTCATTAATAGTTTTGCGTCGATCAAATTTTGCATTTCCGCCATTCCCGAACTAGTGTTTCCGTAACTGAGACTAATTATCTTAGTGCACCCGGCAGAGATCGCCCTGCCAGTGTTCAGATTACGCAGACAATGGATAGTCAGATGCAAGTCACCCAGATTTTGTTTTATCAGAATTGCCCTCCGTAAATTTGTCTCAAATGTCCTTGTCGTACAAAAATGCTGCCAAATTTATTGATTGAAAGCCAAGCTTAAACGATTTAATGATGTCTCAAATGTTGCTAGTGTCTCAAATGTCCTTTATGTTGTTAGTCAGCGATCAGCAACGATGCAGCTAAAATTCGTTCCCCCCCAAACGAGGTTGAAGTCATGCAGTTACAAAATTTCAGGATAAGTGTGCGACTCACGATAGGTTTTGCCTTTCTCGGGATCTTGTTGTTGATTCAGGGCGCTTTTGCCCTATACAGCATGAACTCCATGCACAAAATTACTGAAACGATCGACAAAGTGACCATTCCAAGTCTGGAGCATCTGGCCGCATTAAATCTGAATGTGATGCGGATGCGGGTCTTTACGTTGCGCTTACTGATTGCGCAAAACGACAGCGAGTTACAAGTCGCGAAAGACACTATTAAAGAAATCAATCAGCACATCGCAGATGCCCGTCAGCGTTATGAGCCGCTGATTTCCATTGACGGTGAACAGGAAAGTTATGACCAGTTCGGTAGCGCGTTTTTACGCTACAGCCAGCTGAAATCTGAGGTTGCGACTTTAGTGGACGCCAACCGGCATCAGGAAGCGACCACATTAGCGAACACCAGTCTGGCTGATGCCGCCAATGACATGGCCAAAGCGTTGTTGCAGCTAAATGAGATGATCACCAAGCACGCCACGGAGCAGGCCGAATTGTCAGAAGAAAGCTATGGCCACAGCTGGAGTTATGTTATTGGCATTGTCCTGGTGAGTCTAGTGATGGCGGCCGTTGCATCTGTGGTGCTGAGCCGCAGTATTGTGATCCCGGTGCGGCGGGCGTTACGTCTGGCGCAGAAAGTCGCCGGTGGTGATTTAACCCAATCGATTGAAGTCAGCGGCAAAGATGAGATAGCCGAGCTGGCCGAATCGATGCGGACCATGCAGCAAAACCTGCGCGAAACCATCCGGCATATCGCGGCATCTTCGCAAACGCTGGCGTCCGCATCAGAAGAACTCAATACCGTAACCGACAGCGCTGCTGCCGGGATGACGCAGCAAAATGATGAGATCCAGCAAGCGGTTGCAGCCATTACTGAAATGAGTGCTGCGGTGGATGAAGTCGCACAGACGGCCATGGCAACTTCGGAAGCGTCGACCCAGTCTGCTCATAATACACAAGTCAGCAAACAACAAGTCGCACAGACAGTCACGGCCATCAAAGATATCAACAAAGACATGGCGATTAGTGCCGGCCTGGTAGGCGAACTGGCTGAGCAGTCGCAGCATATCGGTAAAGTACTGGATGTGATCCGGGCTATTGCTGAACAAACCAACTTACTGGCACTGAACGCAGCGATTGAAGCGGCACGGGCTGGTGACGCCGGACGGGGCTTTGCTGTGGTTGCAGATGAAGTGCGGGCGCTGGCGCATCGCACCCAAAGCTCGACCAAAGAAATCGAACTGATGGTCCAGAACATTCGCGGCGG
>JAIXSW010000052.1 GCA_027484495.1 Gammaproteobacteria bacterium | reverse complement strand
TCGCCATCGCGACCAGACAAACCCAGGTAATAATCAGGCTGTAGCTTTTCCAGTTGGGTTTGCTGCAGCAAACGTTCCAGTGGGATCACCGCCGCGATGATCCCCCATAACTGTTTATCCGCTAGAAATACCGGCACCCGCAGTACCAGGCCGCTACCGCCCTGCACCAGTTGCACCGGCCCTGCTAGCAAAGGCCCTCCGGCGGCGACCGCTTTTTCAACCGCTGCATATTGTTCCGGCACCAAGCGGTAATTGATCCCAAGCGCGGCTTCATTGCCTGCCAGTGGATAGACATAACGGATCACCAGACCCGGCGCCACAGCAATGTGGCGAAAAAGAGGATAATCATCTAATAACAGGCGAATACGGGCATCAAGCTCGGACAGCGACTGAGTAGGGTTTAAAACAATTTCGGTGCGCAGCGATTCACTGACCACCACTGCGGTGCGCACTGCAGCTTCTACGGCCGCCGCATGATGACTGACTTGCTGCAACAACTGGTAGCGTTCGACTTCAATATTTTTTTGCTGTTGTTGCCACACTAATGCGCCAAGCAGCAACACCAACAACAACGCCAGAGAGACAGCAACACGCTTAGGGTGTCGCACCAGCCACGACAAATGTAAATCTTGACGCGTACCGGGGAGCCTGCTGCCTGCTTTAAGCTCTGTTATTGCCACTTGCCATTCCTGTCGCCTGTCATGTTGCCAAATCTAACAGGGATCAGACTGGCCTGCCAGTTCTCGCAACAATTGGTTATTTGCGAACTTTCGGGATCCATGCCCAGGTAAACAGCGCTTCGACCGGCTCGACCCCCAGCTGGTCTTTGATTAAAACGCGGATCACCACTTCACCTTTGTCAGCAGTGCGGATCTGACTGATCTGGTCTTCGTCTAGTTGTGCCTGCGCGGTCAAAGCTCCGGTAGATCGCTTTAAATACTGGATTTGCATTGATTTTAATAACGGAATTTTGTCATCCGGCACATGCATGCCCAGTAAAAAACCGCTGGCAGATTCACCTAATAAAGCGGTGGCAGCGGCATGAACCGAGCCAATATGATTCTGCACTTTTTTGTGATTCGGGAGTTTTAACCGCGATTTATGCCAATCAAGCTGTTCCACCTGCACACCCGCAGTCCCGGCAAACTTAATAGTGCGACCGAACAACAGTGACAACAGCCAACTGCGGCAAAAAGCCGGCGCTGAATTTACTTTCTGCACAAGACGACTGAGTTTATTCTGATTTTGCATACTGGTCATACCTGAAAAATTTGGCGCTACGCTAACAGCCCGCGCCACAGAGTTCAAGTATGCGGAGTCTTGCTATGGATGCAAATTGGCATAAACAGGAAGCAGAAAATGCACAACAGCGATGAAGAAACACAAGGTGTGTTTATGCAATGATGCTTGATTAAATAATTGAAACGAAGAGGGATTTCGACTGGAGCGGGCAACGAGACTCGAACTCGTGACCTCGACCTTGGCAAGGTAGCGCTCTACCAACTGAGCTATGCCCGCTCTCTGAACCGAACAACTTTTGAAATTTGGAGCGGGCAACGAGACTCGAACTCGTGACCTCGACCTTGGCAAGGTAGCGCTCTACCAACTGAGCTATGCCCGCATAAAATCTTCAGCAGCGCTGCTTCAGTTCAAACGAACTTTGTGAAGCAAGCGCGGCGCATTTTACAAAATCACTCTGAGTTTGCAAGCCTTTTATGCAGGCAAACGGAAAAAGTGCTGCTGATAGGTGACTAATTCAGCAATTGAGTCGCGAATGTCATCCAGCGCCAGATGGCTTGATGATTTATTCACCAGTTTGGTCACCGCCGGATTCCAACGCTTCGCCAGTTCTTTTACCGTACTGACATCCAGGTTGCGGTAATGGAAAAACGCTTCCAGTTTCGGCGCATACTTCACCAGAAAACGCCGGTCCTGACCGATACTGTTGCCGCACATCGGCGATTTGCCGGCAGAAACATACTGCGATAAAAAGGCAATCGTTTGCTCAACAGCGCTGTCCAGATCGGTTTCACTGTCGCGGCAGCGTTGAGTCAGGCCACTTTTGCCATGCTGTTCGACACACCAGGCACTCATGTTGTCGAGGATATCGCCCAACGTTTTAATCGCAAAAGTCGGACCTTCCGCCAGAATATTCAGATTGCTGTCCGTGACAATAGTCGCCATTTCCAGAATCACGTCGGTGTCCGGCTCTAACCCGGTCATTTCCAGATCGATCCACACCAGATTGTTGTCATTCACTGCCATTTGCCGCCCCTTGCGCTTGTACTTTGTTAGTTTGCTGAATGCTAGTATGATACTACGCCCCGTGCCATCTGGAAAACGCCGCGCCCGTCGCCGTGACTTCCTTTGCAACAGACAGATTAAGCGTGACTAAAAAGAAACACCTGACACAACGCCAAAACGACCGCATCGCCGGCAACCAGCAAAAACGGCTGGACCGCCTGGCACAAAAAGCGGCCAAAGCCGATCAACAGATTGAACAGGCTGCTTTTAGTGAGGCAGAACCGGGGATTGTGATCAGCCGTTTTGGCCAGCATGCCGACATAGAAGCAAAGGACGGCACTATTACCCGGTGTAATTTGCGACGCACCATCGGGTCACTGGTTTGTGGTGACGCTGTCGTGTTTCGCCGCGCGCTGCAATCCCAGGGCACTATCGACGGTGTGGTCGAAGCGGTGCAGGAGCGCAGTTCAGTGTTAAGCCGGCCCGACTTCTACGACGGTTTAAAACCCGTTGCCGCGAATATCGATTTATTGATTATTGTCTCTGCCGTTCTACCGGCATTGTCCCTGAATATCATTGACCGTTATCTGGTTGCGGCCGAAACCATGCAAATCAAGCCATTGTTATTGCTAAACAAAATTGATTTGCTCAATGAGGGACAACGCGCCGAGGTTGAACAACAACTCGAGATTTACCGGAAAATTGGTTATGAAACCTTGCTGCTCAGCGCCAAAAGCGGTGAAGGCATGGCACAGCTCGATCACTATCTGAGCCAGGGCACCAGCATTTTTGTTGGCCAGTCTGGTGTTGGTAAATCTTCTTTATTAAATAGCCTGCTGCCCGAGATGGGAGTTGTGACTCAGGAAGTGTCTGATGTGTCCGGCCTTGGCCAGCACACCACCACGGTGGCACGGCTTTATCATTTAACACAAGGTGGCCAGTTAATTGATTCGCCCGGCATTCGGGAGTTTGCCTTGTGGCACTTGTCCGATGAAGAGGTCAGCTGGGGTTATCGAGAATTCCGCCCTTGGCTTGGCCGCTGCAAATTCCGCGATTGCACCCATGGCAACGATCCGGGCTGTGCGCTGCATCATGCGGTTGATACCGGCGATATCGCTGTGGAACGTTTTGACAACTATCATAAAATCCTGCTCAGTATGGCGCAGGACAAGCCTTCTTATCTTTAAATTCACGAGGTTATTTCCCCGATGGACCAGCTTAAAATTACTCTGCAATACATTCTGCCCAAGCACCTGATTTCTCGGCTGGTCGGTTATCTGGCCGCAGCCCGGCTGGGATTTATCAGTCATGCGCTGATGAAACTGTTTATCCGCGCTTATGGCATTAATATGGCGGAAGCACGCTATGAAAACGCCAGCGATTACGCCAGTTTTAATGAGTTTTTTACCCGGCCGCTAAAAGATGGCGCGCGTCCTGTGGTGCAGGACGAACAAACTCTGGCACATCCGGTTGATGGCGCGATCAGTCAGGCTGGCGCTATTGCCGGTGACCAATTGCTGCAGGCGAAAGGCCATTTTTACACCGTCAAAGCTTTACTGGGCGGTGATGATGCGACCGCAGCTGAATTCACCGACGGGACTTTTGCCTGTATCTATCTGGCTCCAAAAGACTATCACCGCATTCATATGCCAATCGCCGGCACCTTGCGTGAGATGATTTACGTGCCGGGCGAGTTGTTTTCGGTCAATCCACTGACCGCCGCCAATGTGCCAGGCCTCTTTGCCCGCAATGAACGCGTAGTGACGATTTTTGACACCGAAGCGGGCCCGATGGCGCTGGTTTTAGTGGGAGCGACCATTGTGGCCAGCATTGAAACGGTCTGGGCCGGCACAGTCACACCACCGACTGGCAGCGAAGTTTTCCGCTGGCAATATCCGGCGGAAGGACCAAACGCAATCCGGCTGGAGAAAGGCGACGAAATGGGCCGCTTTAAGCTGGGCTCTACTGTGGTACTGACTTTTGCCAAAGATGCTGTCGAGTTACTCCCGACGAATTTCCCGGGCGCAGTGACTAGAATGGGCACAGCGTTTGCGACTAAACTTGGCTGATTGATCTACCGTCAGCCAGAGGCTTGCTGATGAAAATCTTCGCGCACCGCGGTGCAAGTGGACATTATCCGGAAAATACGTTGCAGGCATTTACCGCAGCGCTTAATTCTGGCTGTGACGGTATTGAGCTGGATGTGTTTTTACATGCCGGTGAGCTGGTGGTCATTCATGATCGCCAGGTCGATCGAACCACCAACGGCAAAGGCTATCTGGAAGATTTCAGCCCGGCAGCACTGAAGCAGCTGGACGCCGGAAATGGTCAATCAATTCCGACGCTGTGGCAGGTATTACAGCTATGTGCCAACAAGCTGGAAATCAACATCGAGCTTAAAGGTCATGATACTGCGGCCCCCGTGGCTGCGTTATTACAACAAGCGCAGCAGCAGTTGGGTTTGCGTCTGGACACTATTCTGTTGTCCTCTTTCCACCACCCGCTGCTACATCAACTTAAAGCGCTGAATCCAAGCCTTCGGCTTGCAGTGTTAATCGGCCATTATCCGGCAGATGGTGTTTCGGTCGCGACTCAGCTTGGCGCGGTCGCACTGAATTGTGATCGGGGTTTTGTCGATGCAGCGCTGGTGCAGGCGGCACACCAGGCAATGTTAAAATTGTACGTGTATACCGTAAACCAACGACGGGAACTGTTGGCTCTGCGCGATATTGGCGTCGATGGAGTGTTTTGCAACTACCCAAAAGAGGCGCTGCAGTGGCTAGATGGTCACAACTAAATTAGTGAGTCTCGCGGCTAAATTAGTGCGTCTCGCAACTATGGCATTGATTGCATAAACGGATATTAAGAATGTGCGCCAGGACCACAAAAGCAGCGCCAACTATCAGCACAAAATGTTCGTATTCATGGCCCAGCAAGTCTTTTTGCCAGTAAATAAACCCGCCAAGAAATAACGAATAAAACGGATAGAGTTTGCGGTGATAGCGATGAAAACCGGCAAACAGCGTGATGAACCCCAACACCATCGTGATCAGCAGAATGATCCGCTCAAAAGCATGGTTGTGCACTGACGTCAGGCCGAGTAAAGGTAATACAGGCAACAATACCGGCAACATAATGCAGTGGATGGCACACAACGATGTGACGGCGATCCCTACTTTATCTAAAGTGTGGCGGATATTGTCGAACATAAAAACCCCCTAGCGCAAACGGAGTGAGATGATATAACAAATCTGGCTGCATTTGAATGGGTACAGCAAAAAAGACTGCCACTGCAAGTCCGGCTGTCTCTATGGCATAATTCAGTTTTTATTGATGAGACCACGCGATGGAACAATTACTTCAGCAACTTGACCAGAATTTAAAAGAGCTTTACCGCAAAGCGTTGGATGCGGATGCAATACTGGACGACCTGCAGCAACAGGGACATGGTAAATATCAGCAAATATTCCCGGCCGGACTCTTTCAGATCGAAAGCAACAGATTCATGCCGTACCTGTCAGAAACCGCAGAACAAATCTCAGCGATCCGGCAAACTCAGCAATTTAATACCGCCACTCTGGAAAATGTAGTCAAGCAGTTACAGCACTTACACAAGACGCTGGCAGAATTCCGTGCAGCATTGGTGAGGTAATCTATACTGCCTGATGGCTGTGGTGATTCGATGAGTTGGCAAGTCTGTGGAGGTGCATATGATGACAACCACCAGCGTGTTATCGCAAGACGCCTTGCGAGTTGCGGCGCGAAGTCAAAGCAGCACTGAACAGCCAAAAACAGATACATCAGTACAACGGCAGCAAGTGATCAATACTGTTGTGGATTCGCAGCAAAAAAACCAACTGAGTGCACTGCCGGAAACACCATCTGCAAATCCATCTAACGATAGTGTCCGCGTCAGCAGCACTATCGGTAAAGCTGCCAGCAGCGGTATGTTAACCCGCGACGAAGCTGTCGCCATCTACCAGAAAATAGCGAACATGCTATAAAACCTATTTTAACCACCAAGACATAATCCAATAAAAAACGCTGCCGTCGATTATTCGGGGCAGCGTTATTTCGTTGAACAGTTCAAGGTATCGACCGATGTTTTATGGTTTGCTGAACTTTGGCGTCAGGTGTTTTTGGAACCAGTTTTTCAGCATTTGTTTTTCGTAGATAAACTCGGTGTTGCCGAGGCCTATCGGCGACGAGTTCATAAACCCCATATCTTTCACTTTAACATCCTGTTCAGCCGCAACAACCTGGCCTGTACTGTCGAGTAACTGATAATCAAAGGTCATCCGTGGAAAATAGATTTCTTTAATCACCCGAATATCGCTATGGTCAATCCGATACATCGGATTCACGTCACCAGCCAGATCCAGGTCTTTCACCGTGATCTGTAATGTATGCCCTGCTGGTAACTTCTCAGCGAAATCAGCCCAAATTTTGTCAAAGGCTGAGATCACGCGTTTTTGATAAGATTTTTTTGTACCGGAAGAAGGACGGATGTCGCTATATTTTTCCGGATGTTGCCAGTTGACCTTGATTGTCGGTTCTTGCTGACTGGCTGATGCATTTGCGCTCATGAATATGCCAAGCATTAAAAAGACTAAGGTTCGCATTGCTAAACTCCTGAAATTGCTTTACCGGTACTATGACGATGAACTCACAACATTGCCACAGCGACTCTGCACACTATATCGCCATTTGACCCGAACTGCAGTGCTGAAATGTCAGAAGCTGTGGTGTTGTGTAATCCAGCTTTACATGATTCTGACATCGGGGCTAGCGCTCCGCTGTTGACCTGAGCGGCAAGTAACGAATTTGCCACTCTAACTGAATGCCTTGAACTGTTTTCAGATGCTGCTCGGCCTGCATCAGGCCTGCGACGCTTCCGGTTAACAGATAGGTCGCCGCAGCAATTTCACTGACAGTCACTTTCTGATTGTCTTTTCCGAACTTACGCAAAAACGACGTGGCAGGCTCGCCCGTGACAACTAGCTGATTTAATAAATGCACTGCTTGAGATAGCTGCATGTCGTAGAGCACCCAATAGTCCGGATAACGCTGCAACAAGCGGTATTTTGTGCCATTGATGTAAACAAAGGCTGCCAGTTTGCTGCTATTTG
>JAIXSW010000075.1 GCA_027484495.1 Gammaproteobacteria bacterium | reverse complement strand
GTGCGCGGCAGCTTCACGGTCAGCCATAACCAGGGCGCATGGAACGGTTATGTCCGTTTGAACCAGTACGGTAGTTACTATGAAGACCATGCTGATTCGGGTGTTGTCTCGGCAGCTGATGGCGGTTTACCGCTGTATTTAGGCGCAGAACTGACCGTAGATGCTGAAGTCACCTACAACTTCAGTGATAATTACAGTGTCGCTTTGGGCGCATCAAACCTGTTTGACGAACTGCCAGATGAAAACGAATGGGCTGACGTATTAGGGGCAAAATACCCTACCACGGCGGTCATGGGCTTCAACGGCGGATTCTATTACGCGCGTCTGACTTACAATTTCTAAGTTATTTCTGTGATGAAAGCCACCTTCGGGTGGCTTTTTTTGTTTTTAACCGGGGGTATCCAGCTTGATCAACAACATCAAATTGTGGCAGTTTGATTAGAGTAATTACTTGAGAATCATCATGGATTTGATCCCCTGGCAATATCGCACACCGGCTGGTTTCCTGCTGCAAGGCATGCGCAGCCCACCCAGTGGCAGACCACTACTGCATATGTTGCATGGCAACGGTTTTTGCAGCCAGATGTATACACCGATGCTGACACCATTGCTACAGCACGTCGACCTGTTTCTATCTGACGCACAAGGACATGGCCGCAGTGAACATGGCGGACGTTTTGTTGGCTGGAACCAAAGTGCAGACTTTGCCAGGCAGGCCCTGGAAGCGCATCAACAGGATTATGGCGCTGTACCGGTCTATGGCCTCGGACACAGTTTTGGCGGTGTGCTTACAGCCCTTTTGCATAGTGGACCGCACAGCCCGTTTGACGCAGCCTTGCTACTCGATCCGGTATTATTCACACCAACCATGCTGCGTAGCATGCAGTTGTTAGAATGGACGGGTCTGTACCGACACAATCCACTTGCCCGCCGCGCAGTGAAACGGCGGCGACATTTCACCGATACCGCCACAGCATGGCAATATTTTCACCAACGCGGTATGTTTAAAAACTGGCATCCAGATGCGTTAAGAGCTTATATCGATCATGCTCTTATCCATACAACCGATGGCCTGACACTGCGCTGCGCGCCGGAGCGCGAAGCGGAGATCTTTGCCAGTTTCCCCCGCCGTCTGTGGTCATCACTGCAACAAACCAGCAAACCTATTCAATTGGTCTATGGCAGCAGCAGCTATCCATTTGTCGCCAAATCCGCGGCATTGTTTCAGCGAAAATGCCCTCAATTACAAGTCGTTAAGGTGGATGGCGGCCATTGCTTTATGCAGGAAGATCCGCAACACAGTGCCGGACTTGTGCTGCAATGGTTGCGGCAACAGCAACGATCCAACTGACAAAACGCCTGTATCAAAATCAGATTTTCATTATAATGTCGCAAGTTTTCGATTTCTGATGTCAGAAGTCCGCGTTGTAATGGGTAAAATGAATGAAACGTAGTCTAGTTCTTGCCGCAGTCTTGTTATCAGCCTGTACTAATTTGCCACAAAAAGCGGTGAAACCTGACCCGGTGCAACCAGTCCAACCAGTGGCACCTGAGCCGGATCTGGTGCCCGGTGAAGTTGTCAGCTCTGATAACACCGAGGCAATGCCGACCGATTTCGGCCTGATTTTTATCGATCGCGATATGTCTTTTCATGGCACGTTGCCATGTAAAAAATGCCCGGGCATCCAATATCAGCTGAATGTGTTACAGGATGGCCGCTTTGAACTCCGCCGTGATTATATCGACCGTAATACGGTCGAGCTGTTAACAGGGAACTGGCAACTGGATGACCGCATCCTACATTTATCCAGTACACAAGGCAAAGTGCCGTCGTTTCAGTTTGGCAGCAATCAACATCTTATTTTGCTAAATGCTGCAGGCAAGCCAATGGTTTCGAAAGATAATCAGACGCTGACCCGCACCCAGCAGTTCGCCCGGATCGATACCAGAATGCCATTATTAGGGCTGTATCAGCTGAAAAATAATGAAGCCAGTTTTATCGATTGTATGACCGGTGAAAATCACAGTATTGCGATGACACAGCATCACATGCCGATGCTGCGTTCATATCAGACAGATCCGAAGCTCAGCGGGAAAGCCGTTGTGGCGACAATGACGGCACGCAAAAGTAACGAGCAACAGCAGGCATTGTTAGTTGATAAGTTTGACCAATTCTGGCCTGGTGCGACATGCCCGGACAAAGCGGCGACTGCAAAAGTACAAAATCTGGTCTGGCGCCTGCAAACAGTGTCACAGATCAGCGTGCCGCAAAAATTAAATATTCGGGTGATGTTTGACCAGAATAACCGGATCTTCGGTTTTTCCGGCTGCAATAACTTTAATGCTGGCTACTCGCAAAAAGACAACCAACTCAAAGTATTACCTATCGTCAGCACCCGCAAGTTCTGCAATGACGCCAATTTCTATGAACAACAGTTTACGAAGCAGCTGCAGGCAGCTGACCGGATCGAAGTCAATCAGCAAAAACTGCAATTGTTCAAAGAGAATAAGGTGATTATGGAGTTTCTGCCCGCAGTCAATTAAAGACAGGAACGAACAGAAAAGGCGCTGCGGCGCCTTTTTTATTGCCTGTTTATTCGGTGTGGCGAAGCAACGAGGCTGATAATTCTTCAGAAACAAAAAAGGCAGCCGAGGCTGCCTTTTCAACTACTTAATCAAATTAAGCAGACAGTGCTTGTTTCGCTTTCGCAACTAAGGCAGCAAATGCGCCTTTGTCGAATACAGCGATGTCAGCCAGAATTTTACGGTCGATTTCAACCGATGCTCTTTTCAGACCATCGATGAAACGGCTGTAAGATAAACCGTTTTGACGTGAAGCAGCGTTGATACGCGCGATCCACAGTTGACGGAATTGACGTTTACGTTGACGACGGTCGCGGTAGGCGTATTGGCCGGCTTTGATAACTGCTTGGAACGCTACACGATAAACACGGCTGCGGGCACCGTAGTAGCCTTTTGCCTGGTTTAATACCTTCTTGTGACGCGCACGTGCGGTCACACCACGTTTTACTCTTGGCATGTCAGTCTCCTAAATTATGCGTATGGCAGGCAACGAGCTACTGAAGCGACGTCAACTTTAGCAACTAAAGTTTTCGGGCCCAGATGGCGCTTACGCTTAGAAGACTTCTTCGTCAGGATGTGGCGAAGATGTGATTGCTTACGTTTAAAACCACCAGAAGCGGTCTTTTTAAAGCGCTTGGCAGCGCCTTTATTGGTCTTCATCTTTGGCATAGTGAGCTCACTCGCAATTGTGATATTACAACGAATAATAAGGCGGAAAACCACGCGCCACTCCGTTACCGCAGTGGCGTATGGATTCACTTGTATGCACTTATTACTTCTTAGTCGGGGCCAGCATCATGATCATCTGACGACCTTCAACCCGGCTTGGGAACGACTCACAAACAGCGATGTCTGCCATGTCGTCTTTAATCCGGTTGAGGACTTCAATACCGATGTCCAAATGCGCCATTTCACGACCACGATACCGCAGCGTTACTTTGGCTTTGTCACCCTCTTCAATGAAGCGACGCAGGTTGCGTAGTTTTACCTGGTAATCGCCTTCATCAGTTCCAGGCCGGAATTTGATTTCCTTGATCTGGATCTGTTTTTGCTTCTTCTTCTGCTCTTTCAGAGCCTTACCTTTCTCAAACAGGAACTTACCGTAGTCCATTAACTTACAAACAGGCGGCTCAGCTGTTGGACTGATTTCGACCAGATCACAACCACCTTCTTCGGCCATACGGATGGCTTCAGCGGTACCTACAACACCTAATTGTTCACCTTCCAGACCCAGCAAACGCACTTCGCGTACGTTGATTTCTTCGTTAATACGATTCGGTCTGTTCGTTGGTAAAGGTTTCTTTCCTACTTTAATGGTACGTTCCTCCAGAGATTGAAATCGGTCAGACCCGGTTGTTGATTTCTGTTGTTAGTTTTTCAACAAATGCTGCAACAGTCATTTTACCAAGGTCTTCGCCTTTGCGCGTCCGCAGTGCCAAATCGCCGCTTTCGACTTCTTTGTCACCGACCACGACCAGATATGGGACGCGGGCAAGCGTGTGCTCGCGGATTTTAAAGCCTATCTTCTCATTTCTCAAGTCAGAAGTTGCTCTAATACCGTGAGATTTGAAAGTTTTTACCAATTCTTTGGCATAATCAGCCTGATTGTCCGTGATATTCATCACGACGACCTGAGTTGGCGCTAACCAAGCCGGGAAGAAACCAGCATACTCTTCGATCAAAATGCCGATAAAACGTTCCAGCGAGCCTAAAACCGCACGGTGGATCATCACAGGAACCTGACGATCGTTCCCTTCAGCCACATAACTGGCACCTAATCGGCCCGGTAATGCAAAATCAAGCTGCACAGTACCACACTGCCAGGCCCGGCCTAAGCAGTCATGTAAAGTGAATTCGATTTTTGGACCGTAGAACGCGCCCTCGCCCGGTTGCAGATCAAAAGCAATACCATTGGCTTCCAATGCTTCGGCCAGCGCCTGTTCAGCCTTATGCCACATTTCATCGGTGCCAATCCGTTTTTCCGGCCGTGTCGACAGTTTGACCTGCACTTCTTTAAAGCCAAATGTGCTGTATACATCAAAAATCATTTTGATACAGCTCGACACTTCCGCCTGAATTTGTTCTTCAGTACAGAAAATGTGCGCATCGTCCTGAGTAAAACCACGTACGCGCATCAAGCCATGCAAGCCACCAGACGGCTCGTTACGGTGACAGCAACCAAACTCAGCCATCCGCAGCGGTAAATCACGGTAGGATTTCAGGCCCTGATTAAAGATTTGCACGTGACCCGGGCAGTTCATCGGCTTGATGGCGTAGTCGCGGTTTTCTGAACTGGTGACAAACATGTTCTCAGCATATTTTTCCCAGTGACCAGAACGCTCCCACAGCACTTTGTCCATCATGAATGGACCTTTGACTTCCTGGTAATCGTATTCCGCCAGTTTTTCGCGGACAAAAGCTTCCAGCTCACGGAAAATGGTCCAGCCGTCATTGTGCCAGAACACCATGCCCGGCGCTTCTTCCTGCCAATGGAACAGGCCAAGCGCTTTACCGATTTTGCGGTGGTCACGTTTTTCCGCTTCTTCTAACTGCAGTAAATAAGCGGCCAATTGCTTTTTATCGGCCCAGGCAGTGCCGTAAATGCGTTGCAGCATTTTGTTTTTTGCGTCGCCGCGCCAGTAAGCGCCGGCCACTTTCATGATTTTGAAATGCTGGCAGAAACGCATATTCGGCACGTGCGGGCCGCGACACATATCGATGTATTCTTCGTGATGGTACAGACCTGGCTGGTCGTCTTTGGCGACGTTGTCGGTCAGAATTTCCATCTTGTAACTTTCGCCACGGGCAGCGAAGGTGTCGTACGCTTCCTGCCAGCTGACTTTTTTCTTCACGACGTCGTATTCAGTCTTCGCCAGCTGCAGCATGCGCTCTTCTAACTGCGCTAAATCGTCGCTGCTGATTGGGCGGTCCAAATCCACATCATAGTAAAAACCGTTATCGATCACCGGGCCAATCGCCATTTTGACGTGTGGCCATAATTGCTTGATAGCGTGACCGAGCAAATGCGCACAAGAGTGACGCAGGATCTCTAAACCTTGCTCATCTTTGCTGGTAACAATGCTTAAGCTGCTGTCTTCGGTGATAAGTTCACACGCGTCCACGAGCTGTCCGTTGATTTTGCCAGCGATAGTCGCTTTGGCTAAACCCGGGCCGATGTCTTTAGCAACATCCATCACAGATAATGGGGCTTCGAATACGCGCTGACTGCCGTCAGGCAGAGTAATGACTGGCATGATAAATCCTCACAGTGGTGGCCCGTACCAAGGGTCACATGTTGAATAAGAATAAGTAGTGAGCTTTTTGGTTTTGCCGTACGAGTGGCGAAACAACACAGCGACCGAACGTATCAGCAGCTGGGCACTAAAAAGCGCAGCCATATTACTGGCTGTGCTTGGCCGGAGCAAGTCTGCTGTCCGACTTGTGTTTGTTCCTGATCAATACGCCCGCCAGCGGAACTGGCAAAGTCGACCATAATTCTGAAGCTAGATTTACTTTACTTTCACTGCGGAGCAGCGACATGTGGCAAGCCATTGCGGACCAAATCAGTACTGAACTACAACAAGATTTCCGGATCTCTCATAAACAACAACTCGCCACGCATTCTGACAATCTGCTGTTTCACATCAGTGGTGCCGAACAGCAATACCTGGTCAAACTGAATCGTCGTGACGTGCTCGACAGCTTTGAAGCTGAAGCACTATCGCTGAGGTTTATCCAAAACCGGCATTGTGTCCGGGTCCCGCAAGTGATCTGTGCGGGCCAGACGATCGAAAAATCCTTTCTGGTATTGGAATATCTGCCACTGGCAACCGACCACCCGTATGGCTGGCAAGCGCTTGGCCATCAGCTAGCTTTTTTACATCAGGCCGATGATCAGGCGATGTACGGTTTTGACTGGGATAACTACTTAAGCTCCACGCTGCAGCCAAATCAATGGGGCAGCAACTGGTCGGTATTTTTTTCCGAACAACGTATTGGCTGGTTATTGCAGTTATTAGCTGAGCAGCAACAGACTTATGGCGATATCGACAAAATAGTCGAGCGCGTGCGGCAACGGCTGCATCATCATCAACCCAAGCCCGCATTGGTGCATGGCGAATGCTGGCGCGGCAACGTTGGTTTTTTAGGCGAAGCGCCTGTGCTGTTTGACCCAGCCTGCTATTTTGGGGACCGCGAAGTCGATCTTGCCTTCGCCGGTTTGTTTGACCCGCTGCCCAGTGCCTTTTTTTCTGCTTATCAACAGGTGCACGCGTTACCAGAGGGATTTACCGAACGCAAAGACCTCTATAACCTGTACCACTTATTGCATCTGGCATATTTACGCGGCGGCCGCTACAGCTGGCAGGCACAGGAGCTGATCCAGCAGTTATTGAGCTGACGCACAGGAGACATTGTGGTTCAGGCAGTTATTTTTGATATGGATGGCTTGTTGCTCGATTCCGAAGACTTCTGGCAACAAGCTGAATTTGACACCTTCTCCGCCCTCGGCGTGCCGCTTAAGCTTGCCGATACCGCAAAAACTGTCGGTTGGCGCTGCGATTATGTTGTCGATTACTGGTACCGGCAATCGCCATGGAGTGGACCGACACAAGGCGAAGTGGCTGACCAAATCATTGCGCAGGTGATCGAATTAATCCGCCAGCGCGGCGTGTTGTTACCGGGTGCACGACAGGCATTGCAACTCTGTCAGCAGCTCCGGTTACCCGTTGCGCTCGCTACCTCATCCAATCACCATATGATGCTGGCTGCACTGCAACATTTTGAATTGTTACCTTATTTCCAGGCGACCTGCTCCGCGCAATACCTGCCCTATGCCAAGCCACATCCACAAGTTTATCTGAATGCAGCCGCAGCCCTTGGCGTTGCGCCTGAGCAGTGCCTGGCACTGGAAGACAGTGTCACCGGCGTCATTGCCGCGAAAGCCGCACGGATGCGCTGTTTCGCGGTGCCGGAACCGCAGCACCGGCACGACCCCAGATACAGCATTGCTGACAAAGTGTTGGACTCATTGCTGCAGCTTGAGCAAAAAGATTTGTTAAACCTCTGAACTAACGCTGCTTTATGACAGCACCTTTACAGCTGTCGTGATCTGCAGCTGAGTTGCGTCTGATGTCCTGCTCGCCGCTTGTGGTGAGCAGTTCTACACTGCAAAGAACACTGCAAATCTAAGGAGCTACCGATGCAACTCCTTCATAAAACCATTCTCTGCCCATTTTGTGGCCACCCAACCCACATCACACTGGACATCAGCGGCGACGATCAGGACGACATTGAGGATTGCAGCAATTGCTGCAATCCCATCCACATCGTGATGCACAAAGATGAAGCCAGGCATAGTGTGCAGGTGTTCGTTGACGCCGAAGACGAGCAGTTTTACTAGGCTCATTGCCTGGCGTTTTGTTGCTCAGGCAAAAATAACGCCAGCAGTTTTCGGCGTAAATATGACCGCAACTTTTCGCAGGGCGCGGTCATTAGCCAGCTAAAGCCTAACGCCAGAACACCAATCAGGACGCCGATTTTTTGCTCGAACAGCCCAACACTTAACGCGGTAAAACAATACAACGCCGGATAATGGAACACATACAATGGAAATGTGGCACCGGATAAGCGGCTAACCATCGCCTGCAGAGTCTGGCGCACCTGGATCTGGCGTAATAGTCCGGCCATACCAACCAGATGCACGGCAAATCCAAGCGCAATGATGTAATCAGTGACAAAAGCGCTGGAATGACCGAAGAACTCATGCATTTGCGGGCCAAGCCAGTGGGCCACGCGCCAGTTGATGTACAAATTCCCGACCTTGCCGATCACCATCAACAGCACAAATGCCGCCCCACCAAGCGCCATCAGCATATTCACCGGACGGCTACGGTCAGTGGCGGCATAGTGGTATACCCAAACCCCGGCAAGCCAGGCGGGCAACAACAACAGGATCTTCGGACCAATCACCAACGCCGCCAGCGAACACCATAACCAACGATGGCGGCTAAACATAAACACAGCAAACACCAGGTAATAAGCCGCCTCAAATGACAATGACCACAGCGGGATGTTAGAGCCGACATGCATGCCACCCACCCAAAACTCGTTGGTAAACAATAAGGAACTATGCAAGGTACCATGCAGCGGCAACGCAGGATCATAGAGCTCTGGTAGCATCAGCCGACCTACGCTGTCGAGCAGGATGGTCGCCAGCACCGCCGGCCACGCCACCGAAACCAACCGGCTCACCCGGCTGATGCCGTAAGACATTGCTGTGCGTTCTTTGGTTTGCTGGACAAAAGCAATGACAAAACCTGACAAAACAAAAAAGATTACCACTGCATCATGGCCATAACCAGCGAGCGGCGCTATCCAGCTGCCATCAAAACGCTCATAGGCAGCATGGTGGGCGAACACTAACAAAGCCGCGAACAACCGCAGCACATCCAGATAAACCGACAATGCCGGCGACAGCACTTTAGACTGAACCGGCGTCACCACCGTTGCTACTGCCACTTGCTGCCATGCTGCGGCCGGCATGCTGGGAACACCCACCGGCTGCGCCGTAGCGGGTTCCAAATTGAGCCGGTCGCCGACTTGCTTTTGGCCCAACGTGGTGATCGCCAGTGTTTCCGGGATCAGATGCAACCAGAAACTGTGGCCTTCGACCGCACCAATCGTGAGGCTGGCGCCATCAATGGCAATAAAACCCTTTGGCTGGATAAAAGGCGCCAGTTCAGCCGGAAAACTCAGTTGCATGGCGCAATTGTCGTCGCTGCGTTTAATCGTCAGGATCTCCGCTGTCGCGCTGATATGGCCGGAGACAATGTGACCACCAATTTCATCACCAAACTTCAGTGACCGTTCGAAATTGACTTTGGAACCTGGCTGCAGCGTACCTAAATTGGTTTTTATCAGCGTTTCGTCGATGACATCAAAACTGACCCAGCCGGCGGCGCTATCGAATTCTGTGGCCGTCAAACAGGTGCCATTGACCGCAATACTAGCCCCCCTCTGGAGCTGCTGCAGATGCGCCTCGCCAGCATCCAAAGTCAGCCGTAGAAAGCCGTCACGCTTGGTCAGATCCCGCACTTGTACTTGTGCCTGCACTATTCCGGTAAACATGCATTTCCCCGTTGTGTTAACATTTAGGCCTTTGAGCAAGACCGATTGCAGCCTGAAGAGCGCCCAATGTTACCCTTTTCCCGTTTTGAAGCAAAAACCATTCTGAAATTGTCAGGCCCTATTATGGTCGCGCAGCTGACGCAAACCATGATGTATGTCATCGATACGCTGATGGCTGGCAAGGTTGGCGTCACCGATATGGCAGCTGTCGCGATCGGATCGGCATTATGGTTACCGATTTTATTGACCTTTCAGGGCCTGTTATTGGCGTTAACGCCAATTATTGCTCAGCATTTTGGCGCCGGCCGCCACAAAGAAATCCTGCCTGCAACTTACCAGGGCGGTTTACTGGCGCTGTTATTGTCTTTTTTGATTTTTGCTGGCATGCAGTTTATCGACATCCCACTGAGCCTGATGCAGATGGATGATGAACTGCGGCAAAAAGCGCTGGCTTATCTTGGTTACATCGCCTGGGGCATTTTCCCCGCCGCCGGCTATATGATCCTGCGCAACCTGTATGAGGGGATTGGATACACCAAAGCAGCGATGTGGATCAGTTTTGTCGGCATTCTGGTGAATATTCCCGCCAACTACGTGTTTATCTATGGCAAATTCGGCATGCCGGCCCTGGGCGGTGCTGGTTGTGGTCTGGCGACCAGCCTGGTGTTTGTCGCGATGTTTCTGACTTTACTCGGTTACGCCGCATTTGGTCGTCGCACCGCTTTTGTCCGCGCCCGCCTGCACTCTTACCGGCCGGACTGGGCACAAATCTGGCAAATCGTCGCTTTAGGCACACCAGTCGCTTTTGCTTTTTTCTTTGAAGTGTCCCTATTTACCTGTATTCCGCTGATGATCGCGCATTTAGGCCCGACTGTGGTGGCGGCGCACCAAATCGCCAACAATTTTTGTTCTATGGTGTTTATGTTGCCACTGAGTATTGGCCTTGCGACCACTATTCGTGTCGGTCACCTGGCCGGAGCCAGTGACGTCAAAGAGCTGCGTAAGGCCATCGCGACCGCGATCCAGATAGGCATGCTACTGGCAATAGGGATTGCCTTATTGACACTGCTGGCACGGCATTGGGTTGCCGCACAATACAGTACAGACCCTGCCGTATTAGAACTAGCCGCAGCAATTCTGATTCTGGCCTGTTTTTACCAGCTGTCAGATGCCGTGCAGGTGATTTGTAGTTGCACGTTGCGTGGCCTCAAATACACCAAACCTATTTTTTATATCACTTTAATCGCGTATTGGCCCATCGGTTTTGGCCTTGGCTGCGTATTAGGTTTAACCGACTGGCTGGTGGCGCCGATGGGTGCACAGGGCTTCTGGGTTGGGATCATTATCGGCCTGACTGTCGCAGCAGTGTTACTTGGCCGGTTATTAGTCTGGCAACTGAAACGGATGGAAGATGGCAGCTGGCAACCGGCAGAGCCGCATCAAAGCACTATGCTTCATTAAACGATTGAGCCGGCACCTTGGCACTGTGCTGACTGGGGTCGTGCTGAGTGCCTGCCAGCCACATCCGGAAACGATGTTCAGTGATTATCAGGCGAGGCTACAACGGGTTGTCGCGGTGCCACTGGTAGCGGACGTCACACAGCTCAGTAAAACTGCAGTCACACCGCTGCCAGACATCCGCACGCTCAGTCTTGTCATCCCTGCCGCCACAATCGATTTAACCGATATGCTGGCCCTCGATATCTGTGATTTAGAAACCCTGATTGCAGAGCGCAATAACAGCCTTGGCAAAGTTCAAACCGACGCAGCAATGCTGCAATACGAATTAAAGCTGCTGCTAAAGCTCGGTAACTGTCTGAAATCCCCTGCACTGGTGAACCAGCTAGCGCCTGAATTGAAAACGACACTGCAGCAGATTTACCAGCAAAAACAACAGCAACTGCCAGCGGTGTTTGCCAATCTGCTTAGCCGTGATCAGACCCTGCGCCAGCAACTCGGCGGCAGTCAACGCGGGATCGCCGCCGATCAGAGTGGCCTCGCTGAGAGTATACAAGCGCTAAAACAACTCAACCTGCTACGGCAACATATTGAGAAACAGGACTATTTGGCTGCCAGTAATATCCAGATCAATAGCGCTTTGGGTGCCTTGTACCAAAGCCAGTTAATTGCCGATTTACAGCATAGTCTGCGATTGTCTGAACAATTTTTTGCCACACTGAATGCGCTTTTAGCGCAGGTCCCGCAGAAAGACCTGTGCCAGGCCGATAGCTCAGTGCGGGAAAATCTGCTGAGCCAGATTTTTATTGGGCGGGTGCAAGCTGATTTGGCACGCGTGGACGGCATCGCAACTGAGCTCATCGCTGAATTACTACAACTCTATCAGCAGCATCCCCTGCAACCGGCAATACAACAACGTTTGCAAACACCACAACTACAGCTGCAACAGCAGCTGCGTGAACACGTGGCATTCTGGCAGCGCTGGCGTCAATGTGATGGGCCCCGTTAAATCTGGACAACGCGCAAAATTGCAGCGGTTAAGCCAAGTTACCGAAAAAACGCTTGCAATCAACTGAGGCAAAAAATACTATAGCCGCCGTTGTCAGCACAGCTGATGGCACAGGTTGCGTCCTTAGCTCAGTTGGTTAGAGCACCACCTTGACATGGTGGGGGTCGGTGGTTCGAG
>JAIXSW010000382.1 GCA_027484495.1 Gammaproteobacteria bacterium | reverse complement strand
CGGATCTGCATTTGACGGTCGATTTAGAATTTGCTCTGGTCGTGCGTGAAAATTCTGCTGCAGGCCAGTTGAGTGTGTTGCAGTTTAACTTAGGTACAGCGATTAACTCACCTGAAAGCAGCGACAATCTTGAATTACGTGCCAGAGACCTCGTGTTGGTTTTCCACCATGGAGAGCTTTCATTTCAGCGGACTGAGCTCGACAAATTTCTCTATACAAAATTACTGGACCAATATCCGGAAGAAAAATTGTTTGCCAAAACCGAGCCATTGCTCGATGACAAACAACCCAAACCTTTTGTCGTTGATGTTTCCGCGATCACCACGCAAGCATTTTCTGCGCTGACTGAAAAAAATGACGTGGAAGAAGCAAGGCCTGGTGTCAAACCGGAAGAACCGAAGCTACCACAGAATTTTCAGCACAAAGCATATTTGAAAGCACAGATCCGTGAATTCCTGAATAATGTTTATTCAGATCCAGAGTTATTAAAGCTGTCGGGCCATCTGACCAGAACGGAATTGTTGTATCCATTATTGGAAAAGTTGCGGCAGCAGGCCCGGTTTAACGCGGCCAGTAAAATTGTTTCTGTGGACGGCGAGGTGAAACTTCCCGGTGAGTATCCGCTTACCGAAAATGCCGGCGTGGCAGGCTTGCTGATCGCAGCCGGAGGCTTAACTGACAATGCTTATCTGGAACGCGCAGAATTAACCCGTTCAGTCAGTCAGAGTGAAAATCAGTCAGGGCTGACAATTCAGCATCATGCTGTAAACCTTGTTGATGTATTGCAGGGCACAACTGCAATGCCGTTAAAAAGCCGCGATCGTTTGATGGTTTTTGCTGTGCCAGATTGGGGGACGGAGAAGTCCGTCACTCTGACCGGGCAAGTCAGGTTTCCAGGAAAATACAGTATTCAGCGTGGCGAAAAGTTATCGCAAGTTTTGGCGCGTGCTGGTGGTTTGACCAAGGACGCTTTCCCGCAAGGTACTGTATTTACGCGTAAACAAATTCGCGAGCAGGAAAGTATGCAGCTGAGTAAATTAATGCAGCAACTGCGCTCGGATATTGCTGCAAAGAACTTAAGTGCTGAGTCTGATGGCATGCAAACAAAGCCTGAGGACGCGATTATGATGATTGCGGAGATTGAGAAGGCTAAACCTATTGGCCGACTAGTTATCGACATAGATCAGGTGTTACGTGCGAATGCCGATTTTGATTTGTTAGTTGAAGAAGGTGATGAGCTGTATGTACCGTATCATCAAACCACTGTTGCAGTAGTTGGAGAGGTACAGCATGCATCCAGTCACAGGTTTAAAAACGGCATGACGGTCGAGGACTATTTGCAGCTGGCCGGTGGATTCAGAAAACGTGCTGATGATGAACGTGTGTATGTGATTCGGGCAGATGGTTCAGTATTTGTACCGAACCAATCGTCTTGGTTTGCGGTGTCCGATAATGCCCTGCAAGCAGGCGACACTATTGTCGTGCCGCTAGATACGGATTACACAACCCGATTGTCATTGTGGTCAAAAGTTACAACGATTATTTCTCAAAGCATTGTTGCTCTGGCAGCAATCAACAATACAACGAATTAAAGGCGTAACAGTGGTAGTGAAAGATAATGCAACGGTTGACGCTCCGGCGTCTCCGCTCGGGTTTTCTGAGATATTTGCGCAGCTATGGCAGTATAAAAAATCTGTGGCATGCATTCTTATCCTGACAGCCGCGGTCTCATCCTGGTTTGCGCTACAAATGCCTAATATCTATCGGACCACGTCCGTATTGGCGCCTGCGACGGAGAAAAAAGCCGGTTTAGGTGGGTTGGGTAGTCAGTTGGGTGGGCTGGCGTCGTTGGCCGGTGTCAATTTATCAGCAGCTGGTGCTATTGATAAAACTGATCTGGCGATTGAGCTGTTAAAGTCTAAGGCGTTTTTGGCAACGTTTATCCAAAAAAACCAATTGGTATTACCTTTGATGGCGACAAAGACCTGGGATATGACGTCGGATCAATTAGTACTGGATGATGATATATATGATGCAGCGAGCAAGACCTGGCTGCGTGATGTTCCACCACCGCGAAAACCTGAACCCAGTCTTACCGAAGCCGCCGAAGTTCTGTCCGAATTGATTGAATTGAATAAAGATAAAACTACCGGCATAGTGAAGATCAGCCTTGAATACATGTCACCGAAACTTGCGCAGCAATGGGTACAGGATTTGGTCAAAGCCGTAAATGCTGAAATCAGGCTCAGAGATATTCAGGAATCAGAAAATAGTTTGCGTTACTTGAACGAGCAATTGGCTCAAACGCAAATTACTGAGTTACGGAGTGCGTTGGTTCAACTGATTGAGGACCAGACAAAAACTTTGATGTTGGCAAACATCAGAGAAGAGTATGCACTTAAGGTGGTTGATCCTGCTTTTTTGCCTGAAGAAAAGTTTAAGCCCAGACGTTCAGCAGTCGTGTTGTTATCAATGTTTGGGGTCATGCTATTTTTATCAATGATTGCATACCTGCGTTGTTTGAAAAAGCAGCAAGAGCAGCTATGAAGAAGGAATTGCAATGCATCAGTTAGCACAAGTCAAAATCGCTATTATCGGTCTTGGTTATGTTGGTTTGCCACTGGCCGTTGAATTTGGCAAAAAATATCCCACTTTAGGCTTTGATATCAACAAAGCGCGGATCGCTGAATTACAAAGTGGTGAAGATCATACACTGGAAGTATCACCGCTAGAGCTGAGTGAAGCCAGCCAATTGACTTATAGCGCAGATATTGAAGCGTTGCGCGCAGCGAATTTTTATATCGTGACAGTGCCAACACCCATTGACCAACATCGCCAACCGGACCTGACGCCGCTCATTAAAGCGTCAGAGACGTTAGGGAAAGTCATCAAAGCTGGCGATATCGTCGTATATGAATCGACGGTTTATCCTGGTGCGACAGAAGAAGACTGTATTCCTGTCATTGAGCGCATCTCCGGTCTGAAATTCAATCAGGATTTTTTTGCCGGTTATAGCCCGGAACGGATCAACCCGGGCGATAAAGAGCATCGGGTCACCAATATCCGCAAAGTGACAGCCGGCTCGACCGCAGAAATTGCCAAGTTTGTCGACGCGGTGTACGCCAGTATTATCACCGCGGGCACCTATTTGGCCTCCGGCATTAAAGTCGCTGAAGCGGCTAAAGTCATCGAAAACACCCAACGTGACCTCAATATCGCGTTGATAAATGAACTGGCGGTTATTTTCAACCGGATGGGCATCGATACAGAAGAGGTCTTGTTAGCCGCAGGAACAAAATGGAATTTCCTGCCGTTCCGGCCCGGTTTGGTCGGTGGCCACTGCATTGGTGTAGATCCCTATTATCTGACTCACAAAGCACAGGCGCTGGGTTATCATCCTGAAGTGATCCTGGCCGGTCGTCGTATTAATGACGGGATGGGCAAGTATGTGGTGTCACAGCTGGTGAAGCAGATGATCAAGCAACAGATGCCGGTATCAGGGGCTAAAGTACTGGTATTGGGTCTGACGTTTAAAGAAAATTGTCCAGATATTCGAAACACGAAAGTGGTGGATATCCTGGCCGAACTGAAAGAATACGGCATGCAGGCTGATGTGTTTGACCCGTGGATTGATCACGCAGAAGCACAACACGAATATGGCCTGACACCAGTACAGACACCCGCTGCAGGTTATTACGATGCAATTGTATTAGCGGTTGCTCATAAGCAATTCAGAGCGTTAGGTGCTGAAGGCATCCGTGCATTAGGCAAACCGCTGCATGTGCTCTATGACCTGAAATATGTACTGCCAAAAGATCAGTCTGATCTGCGTTTATGATCTCGCAATGTCGCGTATCCTGAGGGTACTGAAGTAAGAAGCGGAGCTGGTTGGATCAGGTCCGCTTTTATCCAAACTATCTGTCAAAACGGCACTACTGAGTGCGCTGGCAGGATAGGGTAGATTCTACCCGGTAATTGCAGCATGAATTAAGCAGTGGTCGTGTCACGTTATATCGATTGACCTTATTGGTTGCAACGCATCAACAGGGTTGAGTTGCGTGGTTTGGACTTGCTGTGACTGATCGTTTGCGACACTCGCACTCGATGTTTCTTCACTTGTTGAGTGTTAGAGCGTCGGGCCCCTGTGAGCGAGCGGTTGGCAGCAATCATGTTATTTGTGACGAGTCGTCTTTATTCACGCTTAGCGGCGATCGGTCGCCAGCGGGTTTTGACGCTCAGGGAACATCACTTGTCGACATTAAAGAAAATTGTGCTGAATACGGGCAGTCAGGTGTATATGGCCGCATTGGCTGTATTGACTATTCCGCTGTATCTCACGCTTCTTGGTCAGACGGCCTATGGTCTGATCGCATTCTTCCTGCAGCTCCAGACCATCATTACGGTATTAGACGTTGGCGTTTCTGCCACGGTCTCGCGCAACACGACGTTGCATATGGCCGGCAAAGTATCCAGAACGGATTATTTAGCCGCGGTGAATAGTGTTGAAGTGATATTTGGCAGTATCGCGGTGATATTACTGGTCAGCGGCATAAGCGGCAGCTCATGGATCATGAGCTCTTGGTTAGATATAGAATCGCTCGACCCCAATGTCGCGATACAGGCTATTGTCCTGATGATCATCATTGTCGCTTTGCGTTGGTTGCAGACTTTTTACCGGGCCATTTTGTTTGGTGCTGAAAAAATAGAATGGGTTTCCTGGTTTAATATTTTATTCTCAACGATCCGGGTTGTTGCTGTCCTGCCGTTTCTATGGTTTATCGAGGGCGGGATCGTGGCATACTTCCTATTCCAGCTCTTTGCGAATTTACTTGAATTGGTATTTTTGTTTTTCAAAGTGGCACGCCAGATTGACTATTTGCCTGGTGAACGTTTCCAGGGCATCGGGTTTAACACTGTCGGTATTGCTTTAAGAAGTTCAGCTGCGGTAGGCGCAACAGCGTTTATTTGGGCAGTGCTCACGCAAGCGGACAAATTTGTTGTCCTGGGCGTTTCGTCGCTGAGCGAATTTGCCGCGTACAGCATCGTCGTGACGGCGGCATCGGTACTGGTGTTGTTATCAGCTCCGCTGATCTATGCAATTGGTCCCCGTATGGCGCGTTTACTCGCAGAGCAGCAACAAGATTCTGCCATTTTGCTTTTTCGCACCGGTTCTTTATTTGTCTCGTTGGTCCTCGGTGCTTGCTGTGCAGTCGGAGTATTGTGGAGTCAGGAATTACTTTGGGCCTGGACCGGGGATCGGGCCATCTCCGCTCAGGCCGGCCAATTTGCTCCGCTGTATCTGGTAGGATCTTTATTTTTCGCGTTGAATTACCTGTCTTACAGCATTTGCTTTGCCACCGGTGATTTCCACGCGCGCATGAAGTGCTCAGCAGTCGCACTGATCATCTATCTGCCGGTTTTATATGTTGCCGGTGAGTGGTTTTCGGCAGATGGCATAATCTATAGTTGGCTGATATTAAATATTCTGTTTTTCATAGTGGCACAGCCACATTTGTACAGTAAGTTTGGCAAAAGGTTTTTTATTAAATCAGTGTTCGCTGATATTTTATGGCCCATTGCATGTTGTTTTGTCGTGGTTGTGATGTGGTTTTACATTGACATCGTTGGATTTTCGCGAATTCAGATAATTCTGTTTGTGACAGCAATGTTCTTTTGTTCGTTGCTTTTCGGCGTATTTTTCTCAAACGCCAGAGGGATCGTTTATCGATTTGCATGTGATGTGTTCAAGCCTGTAAAGAATTGATCGAAGATAGTGAATTGATTGATTTTTGAATGTTACTGCACATCGAGTTTGTTTATGATTCGGCTGTATATATTTTTTAATGTCATTAGTCTTTGGCAAATTTGAATTGGAATAAATAAACTGTAATGTCCGACGCGAAATACAATAACTTTGAAAATAAGATGATGGCATTAATGGTCTCCTTGCTGTTTGCCATTTTTTTCATCACGGTCAACTGGGAATCGGTTTTTGGTAATCAATTTGAAGACCGTCATGTTTATTATTTTATTTTTCAGGGAAAGCCTGATTACGATATCGAGTTTAATAAAGAGACATTTTTCTTTTTTCTGTTTAATGAACAACTTTGGAACAAGGGCGTTCGTTGGTTGAATGTATCTGTAGGACTGTCGCTGGACGAGATATTTGCTGGGGTTACGTTCCTTATTGCGTTGTCATATAGCTATTTTGTTGCTGTCCGCGTGGGATTGGCGGCAGTTCCCCTGATTATCAACCCTATTTTTATCGATCTTGCCTGTTCTCAGCTGCGAATGGCGGCAGCGATGGTGTTGTTGCTTCTGGCATTTAATACTCGGATCAGGACATTGGCCCTGATTTTTGTCTGCTCCGCTTTTTTTATCCATACCGCTTCATTTTTATTCTGTTTCATCGTGTTTGTTGTTCATTTTGTGATTAAGTGGTCTGAGAAATATAACTTTCAGAATATAGTTTCTTGTACCTTATTGGTCATAACCGGAGCGACCGTTGCTGTCGTTGTAGGGCCATTGCGTGTCTGGATACTTGAGTTTTTCGGTGACCGGCGGGTAAACTACGACGTCGATGCATCGACATGGTCATATGCGTCGATTTGGATATTTCTGCTCGGCATGTCCTATTTTCAAAGGCGTGAGTTTTTCCGGGATTACTCCAATGCGATTGCAGTCACATTTTTGTCAGTATTTGTTTTCTGTACTGCATTTTCGGTGTATGGACTGCGATTCCTGTCCGCTGCGCTTCCCTTCATATTCGTTGCGTTGTTTCGATTTGGGACTGTAGAGAGGCCCTTGGTTATCCTTATTTTTCTGGCGTTTTCAATTGTGCAATGGATTTATTGGGTAAGATAAATGAAGATCACGTTTTTGGTCAGCTCACTGCAGTTCGGTGGCGCAGAGCGCGTGGCAACCACTTTGTGTAATGCCTGGGCCCAGCGTGGTCACGATGTTTCGTTGATCGCAACATATTCAGGCACTGAGCCCAGTTATTTTAAGCTTGATCCGGCAGTCCAGTTG
>JAIXSW010000025.1 GCA_027484495.1 Gammaproteobacteria bacterium | reverse complement strand
TTGAACCTGCGTTACGCCTCGTTTAAATACCCGCCGGCCACTGCCGGACCAGCTGTACCAACCGCGCGATTTTCACATCACTGAGCTGCCGGTAATCCAGATAGGGACAGACCACCAGCCGAACCCGCTTAGCCACGGCAAATTCATCATCGAGCCAGACTAAACCACCGGTCCATGTATCGGGTAGCAGCCCTTGCGCCACTAAATCACGCGCGTGCTGCCGGCCAGCAATGATATGGATTGTCTCTGTGCCGCAGTCTGATGCTGCAAATCCTGTTTGGCCAAACAACAACGCCGTATCCGATCCCGCCTGCAACAACGACTGATCACGCCAGTGCTGCCAGCTGCGGGCGCCTTGCAAATTGGGCTGCCAGGGCGCATGCAATGCCCACACCAGCTTGGCATAGACATTAAACACCTTGCGCCAGCCATTGCCGCAATGCTGATAAATCTGGTCGATTTGGCCAGGCAACAGCGCCACACAATGCTGCAGCGCGGCAAATTCCGCCATCGGCGGCGCTTTGGCGACATAAACGCGCAAGCGCGCCTGTGGATTGCCTACACCGGGCTGTTGCAACAGGCTCACAGCTGCTGCGTTTTCAGCCAGGCGTCGACCTGCGCCGGGATGCGTTTGACCCGATCCAGCCGGCGTTCAATGCCGGCGGCAGCTTCCTGATATGCGGTTTTTACCGGCTTGGTCGTGGCAGTCGACGCTTTTTGCCGCAGCAAGCTCGCTGTGGCCGCATCGCGGGCAGCGCCCAACAGCGACGCATCAAAACCGTCACGACGCAGCGGGTCTAAGCGCTCATCAAAAGCCGCCTGGTTCGCCAGGTAAAAATCGTACGCCAACTGGGTATGTTCCAGCGCCACGCGGTTTAATAAACCCGGGCCAAATTGTTTTGGCGTTAAATCGGTCAGAATTAATGCCAATGCCTGTTTCGCCAGTGCAGCGTCTTTGGCGGAAGCCAGCGCACCCAGCAAACGACGTTTTTCCGTGCTGTTACTGGTATTGGCAGCCAGCGTTTTCAGCTGAGCAAAGTCTGCAGCTGTAGCCTGAGTCCCGACAATTTTCAGCACGACGCCATACAGATCGCCGGGTAATACCGATTTATCGGTCTGGCTGGCAGCGAATCTTTTACGTGCTTCAGCAATGACGGCATCATCGCCCAGATCCGCCAGCACTCCGATCAGGCTGCTGCGCAAAATACTGGTATTGTCGGATTCACCGGCCTGCTTTTCCCAGCCGACTTTGGCAAACAACGCCTGCGCTTTTTTCAGCGCAAAAGCTTTGTAAGCCTGCTCGCCCGGCAGACCGCGATATAAGTCGGTAAAGCCTTCCAGTTGTTCGACCACGTCCGTGGCAATAATGGGGTTGGCGTCAGCCGGCAGTTGCTGCGTCAGCGCCAGATAGCGGCTGATGTCGCTGTAACCGGCGTAACCCAGTGACACGCTGTCTTTTAACAAACCCAGCTGATCTACCGCCGGTAACCGGGCAAAACCTTTCACCACGTCGGCGAACAGCGCGTCGCTGTAGTCAACCCGGTAGTAACCGGTCTGGCCGGCGTTGACCGTAACAGCCCCACAACCCGGCACCGTCATGGTTTGCGGTGCATCACCGCGAATTTCAGCGCGGGCGGCGGCTTGACCGGCCACTTGCGCGGTCACCGGCACTGTCCATTGTTGCGGTTGTTTTGATGCAGCATCGAGACCAAAACGGCCTTGCGTTAAGGTCAGCGTTGTATTGCCCTGCTGACATTCCGCTTTGACGGCCGTGATTAAAGGCACGCCAATCTGGTTGGTAAAATCTTTGGCGATGGTTTCAACCGGCCGGCCTGATGCCTGCGCTAAGGCCTGCCACAAGTCGCTGGTCACTGTATTACCATACTGGTGTTTTTGCATATAAGCGCGGACACCGGCGCGAAACGCCTCCTCGCCGAGATAAGCTTCCAGCATGGTGATAACCGATAGACCTTTGGAGTAGGTAATGCCGTCAAAAGCCGCATTGGCTTCTGCCAGATTGCGTACCGGCTGCACGATTGGGTGGGTCGTTTCCTGCGCATCCTGGAACATGGCGTAATTGCGTGAGCCAACGGCGCCTAATTCAGCATGCCACTGCGGATAAAAATGCTGACTGGCTTTGGATTCCATCCAGGAGGCAAAACCTTCGTTCAGCCACAAATCATCCCACCACTGCATCGTGACAATATTGCCAAACCATTGGTGGGCCATTTCGTGGCCGACCACGGCAAACACTTCCTGCTTGTCGCTGGTGTTGGAGAATTGCGGGTCGAGCAATAGAGTGCCTTCGAAATACATCACGGCGCCCCAGTTTTCCATCGCGCCAAAACCACCGGCACCCGGTACGGCGATGTGATCCAGCTTCGGTAACGGGTACTGCACCCCGAAATAGTCGTTGTAATAATCCAGCAGCTGATAGGAAGCGTTTAAGGCAAAAGTGCCTTTGACGGCATCACCTTTTTTCGCCACCACACCATGTTCAATACCGCCGGATCGCCCGGAAATGCGCTCATAATCACCGGCGCCGACATACAACAGGTAACTGCTCATTTTCACGCTCGGGGCAAAATCAACCCGGGCGCGACCATCCGCTAATGGCTGGCGGCGCTGTTCTGGCATATTCGACAAGGCCAGTTGGCCTTTGGGCTCAATAATACTGATTTTGAAGATGGCTTTGTGTGAAGGCTCATCCCACATCGGCGCCAGTTTACGCGCATCGCCCGGCTCAAACTGGCTGGACAACATCCGGCCGCTGCTGCCATCGGCTTTGCTGTAATCCGTAACAAACAAACCGGCTGACTGTTCGTAAATTTTGCCCTGATACCGCACGCGCAGCTGGTGTTTGCCAGCGCTGACCGGCGCTTTGAAGTGCACTCTTTGTGTTTCAGCGACGACTTCGGTGTCGACCTTTTTACCATCGAGGCTGGCGTCGATGATGGTTAAATCCAGCGCGTTGAGTATCAGCTCATCGAGCGCCTGCGTGGCGTTAAAATCCAGCGTCAGTTCGCCCTGAAAGGTCAGTTTCTGTAAATCCGGATCAATGGTCAGTTGATACAACTGCGGGCTGGCGCCGGCCGGCAATACATCGCGCTCAACAGGGCTGGCGGCAGTGCTGCCCGCAGAAAAAAGCGCAGTTGAACAAAACAAAGCAGTAGTCACAGCCAAAGCCAGCCGTGTTTTTGAGAATAAGTAGGTCATCAGGGTCAAAATCCTTGCGGGTCATACAGCTGTGCAGCAAAAGCTGCCGCGGTGACGATCAAATGGGAGATTCGTAGTGGTTAACATAATGAAAAATAAATGTGAGGTCACTCATTATTTTTGTCATCCGCAGCAGACTGCGCTTAAGTGCAATCTGGCTGCGTTGAAATAACAGAAACGCGGCGCCGGATCAGGCGCCGGCAGCTTCGGCGGCGATTTGTTTTAATGTTTGTGCCAGCTGTGCCGGCTCCTGCGCACCAGAGATCAGATAACGCTGATTGATCACAAAAGCCGGTACTGAGCTGATGCCGGCTTGCTGATAGGCCGCTTCTTCGGCACGCACTTCATCCGCAAACTGCGTCGACTTTAGCACTTGCGCCGCAGCATCAGTATCCAGCCCTGCCGCTTCGACACAGCGCAGCAGCACATCATGTTCGCTGATTTGTTCGGCACGGCCAAAATAGGCCTCAAACAACGCCAGTTTCAGCGCCGTTTGTGCCGATACGCTTTGCGCTGATAAAGTTTGCGCCGATGCGGCCGGATAAGTAGCCGCCGCCCATTTCAGCAGCCGGTGCGCGTCAAAGGTGTTGCAGGTCAGCCGCTGCTCCATGCCACTGAAATTCAAACCAAGCCCGGCCGCCAGCTGCATCAGCATCTGCTGCGACTGCTGCATTTGCGCCTCTGGTACACCATATTTACGGCACAGTGCTGGCAGAATGGGCTCTGGCACTAACGCCGGATCCGGGTTCAGTTCAAAAGCGCGCCAGTGTAAATCCACTTCAATAGCGCCGTGTAAACTCTGCAACGCTTGCTGCAAGCGGGCATAACCGATGGCGCACCAGGGGCAGGCGATATCTGAGACTAAATCAATCCGCAGCCGGGTCATACCGCGCTCCCGGTCGCCGCTAAGGCGTAATCAAAGCCGGCGCAAATCACCGCGACCTGCGCCTGATTGCATTGCAACGGTGTGGCGCGCGGGCTGTCCGGATACACTTCGGTCGTGGTGACATAAACCGCATCGGTCATACCGCCGCACAGGCCCAGTGATTTTTTCGGATAATTGACCACGCCAAATTGCTGCAGGGCTTCGCCAATCAAGCAGCCATTCTCATCGGCTTCCGCCACATGGGTGATTTTGCCGACGGCTTCAATCATCACACGCTGAAATTCCGGCTGCGGTTTTGCAGTGTCCCCAACCAGATAAAACCCGTCCGGAATATTCCAGTTGGTATTCACAGTGCCGTCGCGCGCCGCTTTGGCCGGCCGGAATTCGCTGTTATCTGAATCGGTGGTTTCGTGCAAATCGATATGCACCAGCGGCGCCGGGAATTGGCTCAGTAATGCCAGCACCGCGTTGGCTTCCTGCGATGGCCCGCCGGCAACAAAAGACCGGTTCGGATCGACAGCGTCCGGGTTCCAGCGGTTGATGGTTTCATAACCCCAGGGGCTGATACATGGCAGTACCAACAGGTTGGCCTGTGCGGCATAGCGGGCAAAATGCTCGCGGATAAACAGCAGCGCGCCCTGCACGCCACTGGTTTCATAACCGTGCACACCGCCGGTGACTAATAACAGCGGTTTACTGCTATCAAACTGGCGGCTTTTCACGGCATAGAGCGGATAAGTACCAAGCTGGTGCGAACTGTAATCGAGCGTGCCGTAACACAGCAGTTCAGCGCATTCCGCCAGCGCGGCAGTCGTCAGCAGCTGCTGCAACGGCGCTAAGACTTCGGTCTGATAACTGCGTTTGACCGGCTGCAGGCTGAGCCACACAGCTCTTTCCGCAGCGCCCCAAGGGGTGCCAACAGTACCAATAGCGTAAATACGTTGCACAGATTCAGTCATCACAGGAAGCTCCGGAGCAGGAAAAAACAAAGCCGTACTATACCATCGCCGCGCGGACGGAAAACAGGCCGATGGGAACAGCGCTGGCATCACGAAGCATTTTTTGTTATTAATCATTGCATTACATGACAGCATCACTGTCAGCTGACAGTGCACGCCATGACAATGCAGGGCGTTGGTTCGCTGGAAACCTGTAAAGCGCTGGCCGCAGCTTTTGTCATCGACCGTGAGCAATTGCTGGCACGCGCCGACAACTCCGACGAACTGAATCCGACCGGGCCGCTGCCGCGGATGTCGTTATGGATTGGCGGCGCTTTTGCATTGGGTCTGACGGCCGGCATGTTACTGACGCTACTGCTCAGCAACTGACAATTTCACAACACTGAACCACTCCTCCTGTCAGCGCTGCAGGTGTCACTCGGGCCGGAGCAGGCGCCACCAGCGCCACATTCCCGCCAGCGGTAATAGCACCGCGGCGGAACCCAAAGACCCAATCAACAGGCTTTGTGTCAGCCGCCAAATATCATCAAAGCTGTGCTGCCAGGCGCTGTAACCAAGCGCCAGCAGCAGGCAGATACCCGTCCAGCGCCAGGCTGGCCACGGAAAATAGCGTGGATAGAGCTGCTGCAGACTTTTGCAGATCAGATACACGGGGGCCAACACTGTTGCCAATAACAGCACCAAAGCAGCCAGAAAAAAAATCGCGGTGATCACTGTTTGCATCAAGCCTCCTCACTGTGGCTGATAGTAAATCAGCGCGCTGACACAATGGAAGTGCGGCAGAGGGCGCTGATTTTTGGCATACTGCGGCTTTTCGTTCAGGGAGCTCATCATGCTCAACGCCACCCGTTACCTCGCCTATTGTTTTTTACTGAGTTTTTTGTTTTGTCTGCTGTATGTCGGCGTGACTAAAGGCACGGTTTATCAGGACCCGCTGCATTTGCAATACATGCTGATGAGCCTCGGCCTCGCCTATCTGGTGCAGTTTGTTCAAAGCCAAACTATGCTCAGTGTTGTATTCGCGGTGATGTTGGCGACGCTGGTCAAACTGTTTACCCAACTCTATGGCTGGCCTATTACAGAACGCGCAATTGGCGGCATGAATCTGGGTTTTCTAATCGCATACCTGCTGTGTATTCAGCAATTGGTTAAACTGAAAAAGCAGCATCAATCCCGGAACTGATGCGGCAGGACAGGCGGGACGCCGGTGGTCTGACGGAGGTCCTGAATGAAGTGGTTCCACTGTTACTGCCTGTGTTTGCTGCTTCCCTGGCACTGGGCCCAAGCTGAGCCACTACAGCTGGTCGACACCCTGGCCAGCCTGCAGCCCAGGGCCGGTCAACAACCGGTTGAAGCGCAAATTTTACTGCGTATTCTGCAACAATACCCGTCCCCGTACTCTCTGGTCGAGATCAGCCGTAACCGCGCACGCGAATGGACCAAGACCGCCGGCAACGCCTGTATCCCGTGGCTGCGTAAGACACCCACGCGGCAGCGTGATTTTCTGTTTACTATTCCTTATATGCTGGAAAGCGCCATCACCTTGGTCAGTTTGCCCGGCTCGCACTGGCAAGCGCAGTTGGAGCAACCGAGTGACCCGACCGGCCGGCTAAGTTTGCAACAATTACTCAGTTTACACC
>JAIXSW010000343.1 GCA_027484495.1 Gammaproteobacteria bacterium | reverse complement strand
TGATGGCCAGCGCGACCACTCACATCGCAAAAATACCGCTTAGCATAAATTCAGCGCAGTGATTGCTGGCTGGCCCTAATCTGCCCTCAGTCCATTTGTTGTCACTACTGAGGAATCCATGATGAACACAGGTCCAAAAATTATTGTGAAAACGCTGTTAGCCAGCCTGGCACTGAATCTGTGCCCGGTCTTTGGCATGACGAATACTGAGATGCAAGACAAAATGCAGCAACTGCTGCAACAAGCCCAGCAAGCTGATCAGCCAGGGTTTGCCGTGCTGGTGCGCAAAGGTAAAGAAGTTCTGAGCCGCGGCGGATATGGCATGGCGAATCTGGAACTCGGTGTACCGATGCAGGCCGATATGAAATTCCGCATTGCCTCGCAAACCAAACAGTTCACCGCAGTAGCGGTACTGCAGTTGGTGCAGGCCGGCAAACTGAAACTGACCGATACCGTCGGCAGTATCTTAAAAGACTATCCGGCTGTCGGCCGCGATCTCACGGTGCAGCAATTACTGACGCATACGGCGGGCCTGAAAAATTTAAGCCGGCTGCCGGAATTTCGTGAGAACAAACCGAAAGACGCCACGCTGGTGGAGATGGTGGCGCTGTTTTCATCGTTGCCACTCGAGTTTAAACCTGGCACTCAATTCCGTTATTCCAACTCAAACTACGTGTTGTTGACGGCGGTGATTGAAGCAGTCAGCAAGCAGAGCTACGCCGATTATCTGCAGCAGCATGTGTTCACGCCACTTGGCATGTCACACAGCGGCTACGACAGCGCCAGTAAAATTTTGCCAAAACGCGCCAGTGGGTATGAACAGGGGCCAGAAGGGCTGGTGAATGCCCGCACGATCAGCATGACGCGGCCGCAAGGCGCGGGTGCCTTATACAGCACCGTGGACGACCTGAATCTGTGGGATCAGGCGCTGTATACCGACAAATTAGTGAAACAGCCGCTGTTACAACAATCCTTTGTCCGGCATAAAGCGCTGGACGGCACCCCACAGCCTTATGGTTATGGCTGGATGATGGCAGATTTGCAGGACGTGCCGAGTCAGGAACATAGCGGCGGTATTGAGGGATTTTCCTCGTATATCATCCGTATTCCGTCTGAACAGGTGTATGTCACCGTACTGGCGAACAGCGCTGAAGCCGACACTTACAGTCTGGCCGTGAAGCTGGCGGCGATTGCCATCGGCAAGCCGTTTGAACCCAAAGCGATTGCGTTGACGCCAGCACGTTTAAAGCAACTGGCGGGCAGCTATCAACTGGCGGATGGTGCTGTGCATCACATTCGTCAACAGGGCAATGAACTGGTGTATCAGGCACCGGACATGCCACAGGTGACGTTGATCCCAACAGCAGAAGGGCGCTTTTATCTGCAGGGCGATTTTACCTACCTGACCTTTAATCCGGCCGGCACTGAATTGCAGCTGATGATGCGTGGTTTCCCACAGCAGGACGGTAAAAAAGTCGTACCGACCCCCTGATACAGAGCAAAAAACCGCAGTGTCGTGACCCGACATTGCGGTTTTTTTTATTTCTGGAATGAGGCGCGTGATGATTTGCCGGCGCCGTACCCGCTCAGCCGCAGGCGCTTTATAAGCTCAGCTGCTGGCGCAGCAGGGCACTTTGCCGGCGCGACACTTCGATCGACTGACCAGAGTGCAGCTTTAACAACAGCCCGCCATTGAGCCAAGGCTCGATGGCGCTAATTGCTTTGAGGTTGACCAACTGGTGCCGGTTGGCGCGAAAAAACAAACCCGGTTGCAAGCGTTGTTCGATATTGCCTAAAGACCGATACACCATCGGTGCCTGCGTTCCCGCCCAGACTTTGCTGTAATTGCCAATGGCTTCAAACAGCTGCACATCGCTAAGGCGCAGTAAAAAACAGCGTTCGCCATCTTTGACAAAAAAGGTTGCGGCCAAATCGAGCAAAGGCCCGCTGGCGGCTGCGTCCGGCGCCGGTTCTGCCGGGTGGTCATCTGCTGTGTTCAAGGTTGGTAGTTTAGCGATAGCCTGTGCCAGCCGCGCACTGCTGACCGGTTTTAACAGATAATCCACCGTCGGATAATCAAAGGCCGCCAGCGCATGTTCGGCAAAAGCGGTGGTAAAGATAATGCGCGGAATAAACGCCAGCTGCGCGAGCAAATCAAAGGCGCTGTCACCGGCCAGATCGATATCGAGCAGCAGCAGATCCGGCTGTTGTTGCTCGACCAATATCTTCGCGTCCGGCACATTCGCCGCCTCGCCGACCAAGGTCAGCGTCGGGTGGGCCCGCAGCAGTTCTTTCAGTTCGAGCCGCGCCAGCCTGGAATCTTCGACAATCACTACCCGCATTCAGCGTTGCTCCTGAGTTGATGATGGCAATGCAGATCCGGCTGCTGTGGCGATGGTTCCGGCCAGCCACGGCAGGATTAATTGCGCGCGGACCCAGTCTCCGTCCTGCACCAATTGCAGACTGGCCTGGTTGCCATAGAGCAAGGCCAGCCGTTGGCGCAAATTGGCTAAACCGGTGCCGGTATTGCCGGGATCTGTGGCCTGCAGCCCTTGCGGGGTGATTTGCGCAGACAATTCGCCGGGATTACTGACCTGTAGCAGCC
>JAIXSW010000062.1 GCA_027484495.1 Gammaproteobacteria bacterium | reverse complement strand
CACTGATTGCTCAATAGCTGCTTTGACCTGAGTCGTCAGTTGAGTGCGGTCAGCTTCAGTCAGACCGTCAATTTTTGCGATTGCAGTGGTGAAGTGTGTATATAGCAGCTGCTGGTCAACTGCGCCGGAGGTGAGCCCTTGTACTTCGTTCAGCACTTTCTCCAGTACAAAACGCGGCGGAACCACGCCTTTGGCAGCGCGGATATTTAAATCTTCCACCACCTGGCCAAAGACCCGGTCAAACTGCTGCAACCGGCTGATATATTGCTCTGCGTCCGTTTTGTCTTTGAGCTGACGTGTATTGACCATAAAGCGCGGCATCATGCTCTGCACACCAAATAACTGATTGACCGGGTAATCGTGGTAGCGCCACTTTTCGCCTTCGGCCTGATGCGCCATAAACCATTCCAGCATGTCGTAGTTCAGTTTCTCTGCATCCGTCATCCCGTCGCGGTTGTAACTGCGCAATGTCGCCAGATCTGCCTTCAGTTTGGCGAACTGTTTGTCGCCACTGGCCTGCGAGCGGTCATCCAGTTCGGCATTATGGCCACGGATCCCCAATCCTTCGAGCAGGCGTAACTGACTCAACAATTCCGGGCTCTGCAAGCCAAACTCGAGAAAAACCCGCTCGTAAAACACCCGACTGGAGACCGGTTTAAACCAAATCGCATTCACCAGGAAAGCAGCCAGCGCCAACACCGCCAGCAATAACAAACGTCCAAACCATTTCCACATCAGTGTTCCCCTTTTTTATTTTTACAAAACAATTGCTTAAACATTAATGTCAGCAACAGCGTTCACCATACCTGCAACTGCTGAAAAAAAACACAACCAAACAGGTCCGATTAGCAGGTTTTTTTCGTCGTGAATTTCGATTAAACTACGCGCCCAATGCAAAAGGTCCGCCCAGGAAGGCAGAGCTGCTCAATTTAAGTGGTAGGAGTACTCAATATGGCCAAAGCCTGCGCATGTCATATCCTGGTCAAGACCCAGGAAGAAGCGGAACAACTGAGAAAACAACTGGCCAAAGGCGCCAATTTTCAGGATCTTGCGAAGAAACATTCATTATGTCCTTCCGGCAAAAAAGGTGGAGATCTTGGTGAGTTCAGACCGGGTCAGATGGTGAAAGCCTTTGACGAAGTTGTCTTCAAAAAGCCTGTCCTGGAAGTGCACGGCCCGGTGAAAACCCAGTTTGGCTTCCACCTGATTAAAACCTTGTATCGCGCATAAAGCGCAGTCAAAGCGAGTCATGCATGCAGATTATTCAGTGTCAGTTTGAGTCCGAAGCGGCGCAGATCCTCGAGATCTTCAACCACGCCATTTTGCACACCACGGCACTGTATGAATACAAACCCCGCACTATGGCAACCATGCAACAGTGGTTTGCCAATAAAAGCGCCGGTAACTTCCCCGTCATCGGCATGAAAGCCGACGACGGCACGCTGCTGGCTTTTGGCAGTTATGGCACTTTTCGGGCTTTTCCGGCGTTTAAATACTCGGTGGAGCATTCGGTGTATGTGCATCCGGACCATCAGGGCAAAGGCCTCGGCCAGCAGATGCTGCAATTGCTGATTGAAGCGGCAAAAACCCAGGGTTATCACTTATTGATTGGTGGTATTGATGCGGATAACAGCGGCAGTATTGCACTGCATCAGAAGCTCGGTTTTGTTCACAGTGGCACGATTAAACAAGCTGGCTTTAAATTCGGTCGTTGGCTCGATCTGGCGTTTTATCAGCTGACACTGCCGACGCCGCTACAACCACACGACGATTAGTCCGTGAAATACCAAAAACCCGCTTAACGCGGGCGTTTTTTACCAGTCAATTCAGCGCGTAAGCGCGATTTTTCCTGCGACAGTTTGCGGTTATTGGACAGTTTTTTCTTCAGTTTTATCTCTTCCTGCTCATCGGCGGATTTATGGGTGCCTTTACTGGAGTGATTAAATCGCGGGTCGTGTTCGTAGCCGGGAAAGACCTGTTGCGGGATCACCTGCTTGGTCAACACCTCAATCTCTTTGAGCATCGGCAAATCGTCTGGAGTCACCAGCGTCACGGCAAGGCCAATATTGCCTGCCCGGCCGGTGCGGCCAATACGATGCACATAGTCTTCGGCCTGATGCGGTAAATCAAAATTGACCACTATCGGCAGCTCTTCAATATCAAGACCACGTGCAGCAATGTCAGTCGCGACCAGCACCCGGACTTTGCCTTCTTTAAAATCCTGCAACACCTTAGTGCGATGGCCCTGGCTTTTATCGCCATGAATGGCCTGTGCATCAATGCCATCGAGCTGCAGCTGTTTACTTAAGCGGTCAGCACCAAACTTCGTGCGGCTGAAAATCAGCACCTGCTGCCAGTTCTTTTTGCCGATGACTTCAGAAATCAATTCGCGCTTACGCTGTGAATCCACCCGATACGCCAGCTGCTCGACACCTGCTGCAGTAGAGTTGGCTTTGGCCACTTCAACCAGCACCGGGTTATTCAGTAATGAATCTGCCAGTGTTTTAATCTCAGCTGAGAAGGTGGCGGAGAAAAACAGGGTCTGACGCTGTGCCGGCAGTTTCGCCATAATGCGGCGGATATCGTGGATAAAGCCCATATCCAGCATGCGGTCGGCCTCATCCAGCACCAGTACTTCGAGCTGATACAGGCTGATGCTTTGCTGATGTAAATGGTCCAGTAATCGCCCGGGCGTTGCAATCAGAATATCGAGGCCGCCAGCCGCCTGCTCCAGCTGCGGATTAACCGATACCCCACCATAAAACACTGCAGTTTTCAGGCTCAGATGCCGCGCATAAGCCGCGACGTTATCAGCCACTTGCTGCGCCAGTTCGCGCGTCGGTGTTAGAATCAGACAGCGCACCTGTTTTGCTACTAGCGGCGTGGTGCTGGCAATCAGTTTTTGTAAAATCGGTAAGGTGAAAGCCGCGGTTTTACCGGTGCCGGTCTGGGCACCACCTAAGACGTCTTTACCTTGTAAAATCAATGGAATAGTTTGTTGCTGAATCGGCGTTGGCGTTTGATAGCCTTGCTCGGCGATGGCCGCTAAAATAGACGGCGCCAGGGCCAAATCGGTAAATTGCATAACACCTCAACGAACAACCAAAATGCAGGAGCACAATTGCAGAGCGCGATTATAGCAGAAACAGACCCGCTGCCGAACACTCAGTGGCAGCTCTATGTGCTGCGCACCGCGGCCGGCAATCTCTATACCGGGATTTCAACCGATCCGCAGCGCCGTCTGCGCCAGCATCAGGGCGAACTGACCGGTGGCTCCCGCGCCTTGCGTGGCAAAGGCCCGCTGCAGCTGGTCTGGCTGTTTCCGGCTCACAACCGCAGCCACGCCAGCGTGCTGGAGTATCAGCTGAAGCAACTGAAAAAGACCGATAAAGAACGGCTGATCAGCGGCAACTGGCAACCGGAATGGCTGCAATCCACGTCAGAGCCTGCGACAGCAGTAACCGCAATGACAACAGCTTCCACCGAAGTCGCATAGGCAAGACTGGCTAAAACCGCTAATCTGCCTGCAGAGCCTGTGGTTTTCTTCGCTGAGATTTGTTGCACCTTGGACAATTTTATCCTGATCCTGATTTACCTGAGCCTTGGCTTTGCCATGCGCCGGGTGCCGAAATTCCCGACCGAAACCCCGGTCGTGCTGAATACATTTGTCATGTATGTCGCGCTACCGGCGCTGGTGCTGCAGAAAATCCCTGCATTGCATTTTTCCTGGGATTTGTTGATCCCGGCGTTGGTGCCATGGATTTTGTTATTGCTGGTCAGTGCGCTGATCTTAGCGCTGGGGCGTCTGCTGCGCTGGTCACGCGATATCATCGTCGCGCTGCTGATTGTGCTGCCACTCGGCAATACGTCGTTTCTGGGCTTCCCGATGATTGAAGCGCTGTTTGGTGGCGACTGGCTGCCTTATGCAATGATTTATGACCAAGTCGGTTCTTTTGTCGCGCTGGCGACCTGGTCAACAATCTTGGCAGCAATCTATGGCACCGCACAGATTGGCCCGGACGGTCGCAGTCAGACCGCACAGAAAGTGTCAGCTGCGGCCATGGCGATGCGCATTCTGACCTTTCCGCCCTTTCTGGCGTTGCTGGCAGGTTTACTGCTGAAATCCTGGACTTATCCGCCACTGCTGCAAACGACGCTGGATAATCTGGCGGGCACCCTGGTGCCGCTGATTATGTTTGCCGTGGGTTTTCAGCTGAAGTTTTCTTTGGCAGGCGAGCGGTTGTCCCCGCTGCTCAGCGGCCTTGGTATTAAACTGCTGCTGATGCCGCTGATCGTGCTGGCGGGTACCCTGCTGCTGGGATTGTCTGGCAAAGCAGTGCAAGTCTCAGTGTTTGAGGCGGCGATGCCACCGATGATCTCGGCCGGCGCTATTGCAATGATGGCCGGTCTGGCGCCACGGCTGGTCGCGGCATTGGTCGGCTTCGGGCTACTGTTGAGTTTTATCACGCTGCCGCTTTGGGCCTGGCTACTGCACCAGCTCTGAGCCGCCCTGCACCTATTCTTTACTGCGCAGTAGCGCTAAATCCGCGCTGTCGAGCAGCAGTAACGCGGCCAAAATGGTATCGCTGACCTTGTGATAAAAATCGAGATCAGCGCGCTCAAAGGTATCTGTCGGCTGATGATAATCCGGATGATCCGGCACACCGAAATAGACAAAAGGCACGCCATGGCGGGCAAATACCGCGTGATCGCTGGCGCTGCTCCAATCCTGCGTCTGCCCGACCAGTGAGGCCGGTCGGTCATGGCCGAATTTAACCGCGACCAGACTGTCGCGTTGCAGCGGCTGCAACAGCGGCAGCAACGCCGGATGCTGATAAGTGCCAACCGCAAACAAGCGGGCCTTGCTATCGCGACTTAACATATCCAGATTCACATTCAGCGCCAGCTGTTCAGGTTTGAACAGTTTGCCGTCGAATAATTGCTGGCTACCACGCATGCCCTGCTCTTCATGATCTACCGCCGCGAATATCAACGTATGGCGTGGCGGATGGGCCTGAAAGTACGTCGCCAGCGCCAGCAAGGCAGCAACACCAGAGGCATTATCATCCGATCCCGGGTACATCCGGCCTTGATGAACACCTAAATGATCATAATGCGCCGTGATCACAATCGCTGCTAACTGCGTTTGCGTGCCGATGATTTTTCCGACGAAATTCATACCAGCACCGTTACTGTCAGTCTGATAGGCTTGCCTAAAGCCATCACTGCCGGCCGGCACTAAGCCCAATTCGCTGAAACGACGCTGCAGAAAGTCCCGCGCTAGGCTACTTCCCGGTTGACCGGGCCGACGCCCCGCCATCTCCGTTGACGCCAGGGTACTGAAGTCTGCCGTTTGCTGCAGTTGGTCAAGCCTTGGCTGGTAATCGCTGCGACTTACATCAGGCTGTGCATCAATTCGCGCTTGCTCTGCATTGGCCAGCTGCTGCTGACTCACCTGATAAAAAGGCCAAATAGCAGCGACCAGCACCAGGCCAATAGCGGCGGTGGTTAGCAGCAAGTGGCTACTGCGTCGTATTGATAAAGACATGATCTGACTCCTGTGCATGCAATGGTCATCACTGGCTTATTGGCGGCGCTATTGAGAATCAAAATAGCCGTGATCAAAAATGGCGGCCATGCCGCCATTTTTTGCTCTGACTACAGAGAAAGCCGCCGGTTAATAATCGCGCGCCAGCTGTAACAACTTCGGTAAAAACTCTTTGTCCATTTTCGCCAGCGCCACTTGCTCATCCAGCACATCATGCAGGATTTGGTCAGTGGTTAGTGGATTCGCCAGCACAATTCGGAACACAACGGTATCCTGCCGGTGATAACGCGCCGGCGTCAAGCGCGTGCGCGACACAAAGGATTTGCCCTCTTCGCGCTGTCGCTTCTGGATAAACTTGGTCAGACCGCTCAGCAGATCATTAAATTTCTTTAAACGCTCCAGATCGCCGGCGGCCTTGGCTTTTTGCATCGCCTGCTGCACTGTTGCCGGCACGTAGCGATAGGTCAGTAAACACAGCTCAGGCGCAGTCACCAACTCAAAATCTGCATGTAAATCAATCAGACCGGCAAAATAACGCGCTTTTTCCAGACTGCGGTTAATCAGAATTTCATACCCTTTGCGGCCAATCACCTGCAAACAGGCATGCACCAGCATCGCCATGCCGGGACGCGAACCTTCCAGCGTTTGGCTACCCAAATCTTTTGAGCCTTTGCGCAGAATATATTCGGCATGATGTTCAATGGCATGGGCACTGGATGGATGCTTGAACACCACCATACCGGCGCCCATCGGCACATACATCTGTTTATGCGCATCTATAGTGACAGAGTCCGCCAGCTCAATACCTTTGAGCAGATATCGGTATTTCTCTGACAACATAGTCGCGCCGCCCCAGGCTGCATCGACGTGGAAGTGACACTGCAATTCAGTGGCGAGCGCGGCAAGCTCTGCCAGTGGGTCGATGTTGCCGGTTTCAGTGGTGCCGGCCACACCAACAATCGCCATCACGCGGATATGCCGCGCCTGCAGTTCCAGTGCTTTCTCACGCATTTTAGCGACGTCAACTTTATTGTCGGCGTCGGTTGGGATCGGGATCAGCATGTCGCGGCCAATGCCGAGCAAATCAGCAGCCTTTTTCAGGGAATAATGGCCGCGTTCTGACACCAGGATAGCTAAGTCGTCATACCCATAATGCCGCATGGCGCGGAACAAACCTTCTTTGGCCACGCCTTTAAAATCACCGTCTGGCTTCAGCAGGCGGTTACGGGCGATCCACAATGCCGTCATGTTTGCGACAGTGCCGCCAGAGCAAAATGCGCCTAATGAATGATTGGCGCTATGCTGCCATTTTTTGTAAAACCCTTCGCTTTCGCCATACACCAGATGGTGCATCATGCCGAGCACCTGGCGCTCCAGCGGTGTAAAGGCTTTGGAGGTTTCGATTTTGACCAGATTCTGGTTCAGCCCCACCATCATTTTTGACAGCGGTAACACGAAATACGGCAAGGCCGACGTCATGTGACCAATAAAACTGGGCGCTGCCGTGTGGACTGAGTGCGCGACCAGCTTTTCCATAATGTTTTCGGCGTAATCCGACACAAAGCTCGGTTCCGCCGGGATCTGATAGGCCTGAAAATCACGCTCGATTTGCCACAGTGGTTTTTCCACTGCCACAATGCTTTCGCGCAGGAAACCCGCCAGATTCTGCGAAATGTTCTGCTCGATAATGCTCAGCGTTGAATCCGGTGCTTCAGGGACGGTAAAGATCCGCCACAGAGCCTCTTCGGACGCTGTTGCCAGTCGTTTGTTATCTGTCATTTATCCTCGCCGTGGTAAGCTCAGACTCTGCGGTCTGTTGGCGCTGTTATGCGCATGGGCACTGATTTGGCCCAAAGGAAGCAATGTACTAAAACACATTACAAATGTCTTTAAAAAATATCCTGACTGGTCTGTGCTGTGTGGATATTGCAGTCGAAATCACGCAGAGCGGCCAACTGGCGCTGACCACTCTGTCCCCGCCTATCGCTAACTACGCAGCCCGGTGCCGCGGCGGATCAATTGCATCGCCACCGTAAACAACACCACAATCAGGCCAATCAGCACTGAATAGGCCAGTGGCAGGCTGACATCGGAATGGCCGAGAAAGCCATAACGAAACGCATTGACCATGTACACAATCGGATTGAGCGTCGACACGCCCTGCCAGAACTCCGGTAACAGGCTCAGCGAATAGAATACGCCGCCTAAATAGGTCAAAGGTGTCAGCACAAAGGTTGGCACTATACTGATGTCGTCGAATGTCTTGGCATACACCGCGTTAATCAACCCGCCGAGTGAAAATACCGCGGAAGTGAGCAATACAGTACTGATAATCACCCACAGATGATGGATGCGGATATCGACAAAAAACAAACTGAGGATGGTGACAATCAACCCGACCAGCACGCCCCGTGCCACGCCACCACCAACAAAACCGAGCACAATAATGTAGTTCGGTACCGGCGCGACCAGCAATTCTTCCACATTACGCTGAAACTTCGCACTAAAGAAACTCGACGCCACATTGGCATAAGAGTTGGTTATCACCGACATCATGATGAGACCAGGCACAATAAATTCCATGTAGCTGAAGCCATGAATTTGCCCGATCTGGCTACCGATTAGATTGCCGAAAATGACAAAATACAACGTCATCGTAATGGCTGGCGGTACCAGCGTCTGCACCCAAATCCGCAGGAATCGGTTGGTTTCTTTATTCAGGATACTTTGCAGTGCAATCAGATATCTTGGTCTAAACATCAGTGTTTCCCCTCACCTATCAGACTGACAAACAACTCTTCCAGCCGATTGGCTTTGTTTCGCATCGACAACACTGTGATGTCCTGTTGCGCTAAAGCGCTGAACACGGCATTCAGGCCCTGATTTTTCTCGACGTCCACCTCAAAACTTTGTTCATCCAGTTTGCGGGTGACAAAACCCGGCAACGTCAATTCAGTGCGGCCGGCTTTTAAATCCAGTACAAAAGTTTCTTTGTTCAGTTTGCCGAGCAAGGCTTTCATCGAAGTGTTTTCGACGATGCGCCCTTTGTCGATGATGGCGATATTGCGACACAGCATCTCTGCTTCTTCCAGATAATGCGTGGTCAAAATGATGGTTACCCCCTGGGCATTGATCTCTTTGAGGAATTCCCACATCGAACGGCGTAGTTCGATATCAACACCGGCGGTTGGCTCATCCAAAATCAACAGCTTAGGCTCGTGCATCAAAGCGCGGGCGATCATCAGCCGGCGCTTCATGCCGCCGGATAACTCCCGTGAGCGGGCATGGCGTTTTTCCCACAAACCCAGTTGCCCTAAATATTTCTCGGCCCGGACCAGGGCGACACTTTTTGGCACGCCGTAATAACCCGCCTGATTCACCACAATCTGCAGCACCGTTTCAAACTGGTTAAAGTTAAATTCCTGTGGCACTAAGCCTAACTGGCTTTTGGCATCTTCAAGATGAGTATCCGTATCAAAATCAAAGACCTTTACCGAGCCTGATGTCTTGTTCACCAAGGAACTGATGATACCGATGGTGGTACTTTTGCCCGCACCATTGGGCCCCAGTAACGCAAAAAAATCGCCTTGCTGCACGTCAAGATCAATGCCATTTAAAGCTTTGGTGCCGCTTTTATAGGATTTGTGTAAAGCGCGGATCGATAAAGCCAGCGTCACAGCGTACTCCTCTTAATCGCCAGGCGATTTCATCTTATGATTGGACTAACCCGTGACGGGTCAATCCCTGGTGGTGTGTGGCTGATAGCCCCAACGCGGCATTAGTTGCTGCGGCAGTCCCAAATGGTCCAGCAATCTGGCCACAATAAAATCAATCAGGTCTTCAATGGTCTTGGGCTGGTGATAAAAACCAGGCGCAGCCGGCATGATAGTGGCGCCTAACCGCGCTAGTGCCAGCAAATTCTCCAGATGTAGCGCGCTTAATGGCGCTTCCCGTGGCACCAGAATCAACTGGCCTTTTTCTTTTAACACCACATCGGCCGCCCGTTCGATCAGATTGTCACTCATGCCATGCGCAATGGCCGCGACAGTCCCGGTCGAACAAGGGCAAATCACCATAGTCTTCGGCGCTGCCGAGCCGGACGCAACCGGCGAAAACCAGTCGTCTTTGCCATAGACAGCCAATAAATGGGGGGCACAGCCAAAGATTTCAATCAGCTGGGCCTGACAGGCCTGTGGATTGCCATTCAGTTTCAAATCGTGCTCAGTGGCAAACACCACTTTTGCCGCGCTGGAAATCAGCAAATGCACCTTCACATTCAGGCTCAACAGCACTTGTAGCAGGCGCCAGCCATATAAAGCACCGGACGCACCGGTAAAGGCCAGCGTGACTTCACGCTGGGGGGAAACACTGTGTTGAACGTTCAGATCATCACTTACTTGCATAAAAGTGCCTTTTTACTGAGTGCGGGTGTCCGCCGCGGTCTGGATGCAGACCTCGCCAGACATCGGCAAAAACCGGCTGGCTCAACCGCCAGCCAGCGCCTGTAATAACTTATCGTGAATACCGCCGAAGCCACCGTTGCTCATCACCAGAATCGAATCGCCTGGCTGCGCCGTCGCCACAATCTGTGGCACCAGTGCCGCAATATCCTGTTCAACCAGCGCCGGAACGCCACATTCCTGGCTGATTTGGCCAGCGAGCGCACCAAGCGACCAGCCACTATTGGCCGGTTCAAACAAGAACACCTGATCGGCATTTTGCAGTGACGCCGGTAAGGCTTCTTTGTGCACGCCCATGCGCATTGTATTTGAGCGCGGTTCCAATACGGCCAGGATACGTTTTTGGCCCACCCGGGCACGTAATCCGGCCAACGTCGTTTCAATCGCTGTCGGGTGATGGGCAAAATCGTCATAGACGCTGATGTCGTTGACGACGCCTTTGAGCTCCAGCCGGCGTTTCGGTGCAATAAACTGATTCAGTGCTTCAATCGCGATGGCTAAAGGCACGCCGGCATGCTGCGCCGCCGCCAGCGCCATCAGGCCGTTGTCGACACTATGTTGGCCACATAAAGCCCAGTTGACGGTACCTTTGACTTCGCCACGGAAACTGACTGCAAAACTGGAGCCATCGGCTTGCAGCAACTGCACCTGCCAGTCGGTACCGCTTTGTTGCTGCTCGCTCCAACAGCCCATATCGAGCACTTGCTGCACGGCCGGCACACCGGATTGCGACAGCACTAAGCCGTTCCCCGGCACCATACGCAGCAAATGGTGGAACTGGCGCTGAATGGCGGCAAGGTCTGGGAAAATATCGGCATGGTCAAATTCGAGATTATTCAGAATTAACGTGCGTGGCCGGTAATGCACAAATTTACTGCGTTTATCAAAAAATGCGGTGTCGTATTCGTCCGCTTCGATAACAAAAAACGGCGCATCACCGAGGCGCGCTGACACAGCAAAATTCTGCGGGATCCCACCAATCAGAAAACCGGGTTTCATGCCGGCAAATTCTAAAATCCACGCCAGCATCGTCGTCGTCGTCGTTTTACCGTGGGTACCCGACACCGCCAATACCCAGCGATCTCTCAGCACGGTTTCAGCCAGCCATTGTGGCCCGGACGTATAGGGAATATTGCGATTCAGCACATACTCGACACAAGGGTTACCGCGCGACATCGCGTTACCAATGATCACCAAATCCGGTGCAGGCTCCAGTTGTGCCGGGTCATAGCCCTGCGTCAGGCTAATGCCCAGCTCTTCGAGCTGTGT
>JAIXSW010000312.1 GCA_027484495.1 Gammaproteobacteria bacterium | reverse complement strand
GCCAGAAAGCCGCCTAATAAGGTGTAAGCGATGACCACAGATACCGTCAGAGCCAAACCGTAGAAATAATCGAGCTGGAATACGCTTTCAAATAATTTACCGCCGGCAACAACACCGGAAGCCGTATATAGAGTGAAAAACACTACTATTACCACAGCTGAAATCAGGCGCAGCAAACGGGTACGATCGGCGAAACGATGTTCAAAATAGTCGGGCAGCGTGATCGAATCGTTGGCGATTTCGGTGTAGATGCGAAAGCGGGGGGCTAAAAATAAATAATTGGCCCATGCGCCGAGGATTAAACCGACGGCAAGCCAAATTTGCGAAATGCCAGCGGTATACAATGCACCCGGCAGGCCCATCAGCAGCCAGCCGCTCATGTCTGACGCGCCGGCCGACAGAGCGGTAATACCAGGGCCAAGTTTGCGCCCGCCTAACATATATTCAGATAAGTTACTGCTGGACTGTCGGTATGCGTAAAGTCCGATGGCCAGCATTGCGATGAAATAAATCGCAAGCGCCAGAATAGTGCCTGTTTCCACTGGGATCCCTCGACCTGTTGGTTATAGTTATGTTGCCGGGGCTGGTCCGGGAAGACCAGCCACTATGACGGGGCAATGCTAACAATAGTCACTGGCAAGGACCAGCAGTTTTCCACGAACTGCGGTCAGGCTGCTACCAGTCGCAGTTAAATGTTAAAATTAAGTGACTTTGCCAGCAGTGGTCCGGCCTTTGTGAGCAGTTGCGGCTGTTGCGCCACTAGTACCAGCAAATGCCTGGCAGTTTTCAGACTCTGACCAAAAAATCGTGCATCGGCAAACTGGTTTGTTTTCGCCTGCGGAAAATCGTGCTGATCCGGCACCACAAAAACCGTCAGCGGTTGGCCATCGACTTCGAGTACCAGATGCAACGAACGCACACCTTCAAAGTCACAGAAGCGGGCATAACGGACCGGCACGGGCAGCTCGGCGCTGAGGCCCAGTTCAGCAAACAGCGGTTGCAGGCTTGGTTGGTCTAGCGTACTGATCGCGCCTAATGCTGCCAGTTCATGATAGACATGACTCAACGCATGTTGACCCAAGTCAGCGTGGACTTGCGGTGCCGAGTCCTGATAAAACCAAACCGACAACAGCAGCGCGGCGGCAGTCGCATAGGGCAGTGGCCGCTGCCACCAGTGACGCGTAACCGGCAACATTTGCTGACGCAACAAAATCTGTTCGGCCAGTTGAGGAGGCACATCAATTTCAAGCTGTTGTTTCAATTGATGATCCAATTGCAACAACTCTTGCTGCAGTTGCATTAACTGCGCATCATCTTCGAGCTGCTGCGGTGAAATGCTGGCCGGATCCTCATACAGTGCCCGGCGTAATGAAAGATTATCCATGCTGGGAGACTCCATCTGAGTGGTCAGGCTGTAGCCGTGCACGTAATTGTGCCCGGCCGCGAAATAAGCGGGTATTCACAGTGTTTAGATTCAATTGCAGCACTGTGGCAATTTCATCGCCGGTCATGCCGAGTAACAGCTGCATCACCAAAGGCTCGCGGTATTCCTGCGGCAATTCCAGCATCAACCGGTGTAACCGGTCTGTGGCGACCCAGTGTTCCGGTGAGGCATGCGCAGTATCTTCAAGACTGTCTTGTTCCACTTCACTGTAATCCAACTGCTTGCGTTCAAAACGCCGCGCATTTTCATGACGTAGGATCGTCAGCAACCAGGCTTTGGCAGCGTTGGCTTCCTGCAGCTGTGACAGGTTTTTCCAGGCGCGCAGCAAGGTGTCCTGCACTAAGTCTTCGGCAATACTTTTTGACCGGCACAGCCAATAGGCGTAGCGGTAGAGGTCTGGTGTGTATGCACGGACCAATGCCTCATATCGTTGTTGTGCGCTGTTCATCTGAACTCCGCCATCCTTGTCTGTAAATAGTCGACATAACTGCACAGACCGGCAAGCCTGCACTTTATGTGCAGGCGAAGCGAAAAAAATCAGCCGCGTGGGTAGAGAGGTGTAAGGGCTTCAGCATTTGCTGCCGGCTGGTGATGGAAATGCGCCCAAGCTTCCAGCAAGGCATGGCCTTGCCATTGCACGCCGGCGGGTTGATAGCCCTGATAACTGAGCTGCTGAATTTGCGTTTTTAAAGCGCCATCCGGCAGCTGTTGCACCAGGTCGGCCAGTGATTCAATGTTTGCATCAATCAGTTGCTGCGCCCAGCGTAATAATTGCTGCCGGGCCAACGCGGCATCATTTTGCTGGCAAGCCTGTTTCAGCTTGCGCGAATTAAACCGCAGTTCGCTGCCGCCGGTCGTACGGGGCAGGCTGGTGTTGTCAATCGAAGCTGTTCGCGGCGCCGCAACGGCCCACAATCCCCAGCCGGCCAGTGTCAACAGCCATAAACCCAGCAATAACCAGCTGCTATAGCTGAAGTGCCAGTTGGAAACTGGCTCCGGCTGGATACGGTCAGCGGTCGTAGTGGTGAGCGCTGCCGGCTCGGCCTGTTGTACCTGCTGCGGATTCGCTGCGACCTGCAGTGTAACTGCACTCAGTACCGCTTCATCTGGTTGATTAGTCTTGGTATTCCACCAGCGTACGCGAACTTCCGGCAGCGTCAGGCTGCCGGCTTTGTCGGCGATAATGGCGTAGCTGAACACTTTTTGCGCAACGATCCGACCTTTGCGTTCAGCCTTGCGGCTTTGTGGTTGCTCCGGATAAATTTTGGCGCCGGCAACGCTGCCAAGCTGTAAATCTGGCAGCTGATTGTCGGCTAAATCCAGCGCCGTCAGCGTAATAGTCCGGGTAACCGGTTCGCCTTGTACCAGCTGATCTCCGGCCGGCGTCCATTCTTCACTCAGTGCGACCAGCTCGGATGCCAGCCAGTTTTGTTGCTGGCCGTCCGGGATCGGCTTCACCTGCAGAGTCAAAGGTTGGCCTTCTGCGGATACGGCTTTAGTCCGGGCAAAATAGTCGTACCGTGAGTTGTCACGGTCAATCATTTCACCATTGAAAAACGGCGGGTTGAGCGTCAAAGAGCCACTTTTTTGTGGGATCACGCTATAGCGGCGTGTGATGGTTTGATAGCGTTCGCCGTTGACAATTTCGCTGTTTTCGATGTCTTTGCCAACTTGTTCGACGTCCGCTCCAGCCAGTTCCGGCTGACTCAGATTGCCGCGTTGCAGTTCCCCTTTAAAATAAATTTTGATTTCGTAATACAGCATTTGCTGGACGTGCACGCTCTCGCTGCTAAATGTATTTTGTAAAAACAACTCGGCACCTTTACCGGACGTCTGGCTGGCCGGTTGCACTTCGACGCTGATCGGCTCGCTGCTGAGCGCGCCTATCTGAAAGGCCGGAATGGTCAGCATACCGGTACGGCGTGGGTATAGACTCAGCTGCCAACTGGTGCTTTGGCTCGACTGACCGTTAACAATTTGCATGCTTTGGCTGACGGAAGGGCCGGTTACCCGAAAATCGGCTTCGAGTCTGGCAAAATCGATGGCACCGGCATCGACTTTTTCATCCAGCTGTAATTGCAGCATGATGGCTTCGCCGTACATCGCGGGGTTTTTATCGACACTGGCCTTTAGCTGGGTCGCCGCCTGAACCTGACTGCTCAGGCAAAGCGTTAACAACAGCAGGCGGCTGGCTAGTTTGACCATCTGATTAACCATCTGATTTACCATTCTTGTTGAACACCGCGTGGTATTGCCTGTTGCTGGCGTTTTTGATATTCAAGCAACATTTTGTTTTTTAATAATAAACTGGGCTCATCCTGCACTTTGCGCAACAGGTTTTCCAATTGCTGGCTTTCTTCGGCGCTGGCGTTGGGCCAAGCCTGTTCTATCGCTTTTTGTTGTTCGGCTTCTGCTGATTTTTTGTCTTGCAGTTCAGCCTGTTGTGCTTGCTGCTGAGCCTGTTGCTGCTGTTGTTGTTCCGGATCTGCTGATGCGTCGTCAGCGGATTGTTGCTCATTTTGAGATTGTTCGTTTTGCTGCTGAGAGTCCTGCTGCGATTGCTGGTTTTGTTGCTCCTGCTGCTGCTCTTTGCCGTCTTTTGAATTGTTTTGCTGATCAGGTTCGCCATTTTGCTGCTGATTCTGCTCAGATTGCTGTTGCTGCTGTTCGAGCATTTTTTTCATCAGGTCGATATTTTCTTTCAGACCTGGTAAACCGGGCTGTTGCTGTTCTGCTTGTTGGTAGGCGGCGAGGGCCTGCTCATATTGTTGTTGCAGGGCCAGGCTATTGCCGAGGTTAAACTGACCGGCCGCAGAACTGTCTTTGCTGAACAGATCGGCAGCAGCGGCATAATCACCAGCCCGGTAAGCGGCATTGCCTTGCCACAGCGGATCAGCGAATTGTTGGCGCGCTCTGGCATAATCACCGTTGTCATAAGCTTGCTTTGCCTGCTCAGTTTTACTGTGCCACAAATCCTGCCAGCTATGAGCAGGAACCGGAGCTGGTGCTACCGTTGGCGCCGGCTCTGTCGTTTGATGGGCAGGGACAGCCTGTGGCCACACCAGCAGCAATAGGGGCAATACAAACAGTTGGGGATTGCGCAAGTACCAAAGCCCAAGAGCCAATAACAGGTAACACAGGTAAATGCCGGCGTCCTGCCATTGATCACCTTGCATCTGGGTTTGTTCAGCAGCATCGTTGAGCTTTAATTCGGGCAGCGCCAATAGTTTTTGCACGTCACTGTCATCAAAAGTGCTGGCCGCAAAGACACCGCCGGTCAGGTTGCTGATTTCTTTTAATTGGGTCAGCGGCACCTTCGGCAACACAATACTGCCGCGGGCGTCTTTAAGCAGTTCGCCATTCTCCAGTTGTACCGGTGCACCGTCGGAACTGCCAAAAGCCAGTACTGACACGCGATGGGCAAAGCCATTGAGCTGATCCCGGATCTGCATAAACTGCTGGCTGTCAAAACCGTCGGTGAAAAATACGATGTCACCTTTGACATAACCGGCTTGTTGCAACAGCTGATCCGCCATTTTCAGCGCGCTGGCAAAATCGGATCCCTGCACCGGCATGATTTCCGGTTTTAAATCAGGTAATAACAAACTGATATTATTGTGATCGGGCGTCAGCGGCGAAATCACATAAGCATCACCGGCAAAAGCCAATAAGGCCATTTCGCCTTCCAGCTGCTCGCGGGCAAAATCCAGCGCTTTAAAACGCGCTTGTGTGACCCGGTTCGGTTTGATGTCAGTTGCACGCATCGACATCGACATATCCAGCACCAGCACGGTGGCGCGTTTTAACTGAAATGCCGGTTGCGGCAGCTTTTGCCAGCTTGGACCAGCACCGGCCAGAATGCCAATGAATAAAATCAGCGGTAACAACCAGGGTTGTTTGCGCGCAGCTGGCTGTTGTGCCAGCAGCTGGCGGTATAAATGCGGAGCCAGTAATTGCTGCCAGGCATCAGTCGAAGGCAAGCGCCGCAACAGCAGCCAGCAGAGCGGTACGAGCGGCAACAGCACTAACACCCAGGGCCGTAATAAGTGGATATCAACGGGCATAACGACTCCGGCGCCAAAATGCGAGCCCCAGCAGCACTAGTGCGCCAGCTAAGGGCCAATGCAGCAGGCTTTGCTGCGGGCGGTAATTCAGCTGATCCCGTTCAATCGGCTCCAGCTGGTCCAGTAACTGATAAATCTCGCTAAGTTCCTGCAGGTTGCGGGCACGGAAATAACGGCCACCGGTTTCACTGGCAAGTTCGGTCAGCAATTTTTCATCCAGATCGGCTGAAGGATTGACGACTTGCGGGCCAAAAATACCCTGCTGAACCATTTGCTCCGCGCCAACCCCGACTGCGTAGATTTTAACGCCAGCCGCTTTGGCCAAAGCCAGCGCTTCGCGCGGCTGAATATTGCCCGCAGTGTTGGCGCCGTCACTGAGTAGGATCAGGACTTTGTTTGAACTCTGATAGGTATTAAAGCGTTTGACAGTCAGACCAATGGCCTCGCCGATAGCGGTGCGTTGACCTACCAGACCAAGGACGGCGTCATCGAGCATTTTCTGCACAGTAGTGCGGTCGAATGTGAGCGGCGTTTGTTGGTATGCGGCGTCAGCGAACAAAATAAGCCCCAGCCGATCGCCCTGACGTTTGTCGATAAACTGACTCAGCACGTGTTTGACTGCATCCAGCCGGTTGTAGGACTGGCCTTCTATGACCATGTCATTGATATTCATGGAGCCGGACAAGTCGACAGCCAGCATCATGTCACGACCTTGCTGCGGCAGCGTCACAGGTTCACCGAGCCAGCGCGGGCCGGCTGCTGCTGCTAGCAGGCACGCCCAGAATAACAAGGGCAGTAATGCCGGTATGCGCCAGCGTTGATGCTGCGGGCTGTGTTGCTCTGTTGCAGCCAGCCGCGCCAATGGCGGAAAAAACAGCGGCTGTCCGGCGACGGACTGACGGGCGCGCAATAGCCACGGCACAGGCAATAGGACAAAAAGCCAAGGCAACGCAAATTCAAACATCTAAACGGCGCTCCTGATGCTGTTGCAGCCAAAGGGTGGCAAATTGCTGCCAGGACTTTAATTGCGTCGCATCCTTCGTCGGGCTATACAGCAACAGATCCAAATCAGGCAGCTGCTCCGACAAATTGCCACTGCGTTGTAAAAACGCGACAAATGCCGCGCTTTTTTCGGCCAGAGCCGGATGACCCGGCCGTTTGGTCTGCAGGTACTGTTTCAGCAATTGCAGAATGGCATTGGCGGCTTCTGGCTGTTCCAGCTGAATTTGACTCAGCGCTTGCAAGGCAATGCGTCTGGCACTGTCATTTTGATAACGTCGATACCATTTTCGCGCCAGCCAGGCCAATGTGAGCAGAATGGGCAGTGCTATGAACAGCCAGCCAGGGGCCAGATAAAACTCATCCGGCAGTGCGGGCTGCTGAATATCGGCCAGAGCCGTTTTTAACGTGTCAGTGATGTTGGGTTCATTCGCCATGGACAGTTCCGGCAGTATTAAACGGCGTCGAATGGGTTTGAGCCGGGTTGTGTTGTTGCGCGGCAAGCTGGCTGCGCAGGGACGATGCATTGCTGATCTGCATGTGGCGCAGGCCCATGCTACGCCAGTATTGCATGCGTTCAGTCTGCTGCAGTTGCTGCTGGAGCGCGTAGCGTTGCTTCAAAGCGGCCGGTGTTAAATCCAGCTGCAACACTGCAGCGTCCGATTGCAGCGCCAGCTGACCTGATACGGCAGCCGGGATCTGCAGTTCCAGCGGATCAAAAATCTGGCAGAGCCTGATTTCATTATGCATCCGCATCGATTGCAGGTGACGCAGCACATTGGCATCCAGTGCGCTGAAGTCTGAAATGAGATACACCAGACTGCCGGGCCGCACCAGACGGCGCAATTGGCCAACCGCGTCGGCCAGGCTTATCGGCTGTTGCTCTGGCACTACTGGTTTATTGTTAAGCTCTATCAGTTGCTGCAAATACCGCAACACCGAGACACTGCGACTGGCCGGCTTTAATTCCCTGATCTGCTGACCATTAAATATAATGCCACCAAACTTGTCACCGCGTTCACGCGCGTGCCAGCCAACCAGCGCCGCCAAATGTGCCGCCTGAACCGCTTTGGTCAGCAGGACAGAGCCAAAATGCATTGACGGACTTAAGTCAGTCAACACAAACACCGGCCGTTCTTTTTCTTCACGAAATAACTTGGTATGCACCTTGCCGGTACGCGCGGTAACCCGCCAGTCGATGGTGCGGACATCATCGCCGAGCTGATAATGCCGGACTTCGTCAAATTCCATGCCACGGCCTTTACTACGCGCCAGATAACTGCCGGCCAGTTTACTTTGGATCACTTGCTGCGGTGCTAAATCCAACACATAAGTATGATGTTGATATTTCAGCAATTGCGGTAAGTCGAGCTGGACACCGTCGGCGCCCAGTGCGGCCAGTTGTTGTGCGACTGTTTGTACTTGCAAAGCTGGGTTCATCAGGCGATCGGCACACGTTTTAATAGTTCGCTGAGGACTTGATCGGTAGTGACCCCTTCGGCCTCAGCTTCATAACTTAATATCAGCCGGTGGCGCAGCACGTTATGGAAGACGGCCTGCACATCGTCCGGCGTGACGAAATCGCGGCCACTGAGCCAAGCCTTAGCGCGGGCACAACGTTCCAGCGCAATAGTCGCGCGCGGGCTGGCACCATAAGCGATATAACGGCCAAGCTCGGCGCCATAATTGCCGGCATGCCGGGTCGCCATCACCAGCTGGACTATATATTGCTCAAGACTTTCAGCCATATGCAGCTGCAGAATGGTCTGACGGGCGGCAAAAATATCGGCCTGGCTCATCCGCACCGGGGTTTCTGCCTGCTGGGCTAACGCTTCGCCGCGGGTTAAACGCAGAATTTTCAGTTCAGTGTCAGCGTCTGGGTAATCCACTTTCAAATGCAACAGGAAGCGGTCGAGCTGGGCTTCCGGCAGCGGGTAGGTGCCTTCCTGCTCCAACGGGTTTTGCGTTGCCATGACTAAAAACAGTTCAGGTAATTTATAGCTGTGGCGACCTACAGTGATTTGTTTTTCCGCCATCGCTTCCAGCAACGCAGACTGCACTTTAGCCGGCGCGCGGTTAATCTCATCGGCCAGAATGATATGGTGGAATAACGGACCGCTCTGGAACTCAAATTTACCGGTTTCCGGCCGGTAAATATCAGTACCGGTTAAATCGGCAGGTAATAAATCCGGCGTAAACTGAATGCGATGAAAACTGCCTTCGACACCATGCGCCAGGGCGTTGACTGCCCGGGTTTTTGCCAGACCCGGCGGGCCTTCCACCAGTAAATGACCATTGGCCAGCAACGCCAGCAGGATACCTTCAGTCAGGGCCGGCTGCCCGATCACCTGGCTGTCGAGATAGGATTTTAACCGGTTAAATGCGTTCACAAACAATACTCTCTGGCTTCGGTTTAAGTGCGTTATTTATATGAAATCACGGGGGATTTCATATGCGTATCCGATGAAAAGCGGCTAGGCTAAGACCAACTCCGCGGATCTGGGGGCGGCGACAATTAAAACAAGTGTTTTAATTTTGTCGGAGTCTCGCTACAATCGGGAAAATCACAGGTCAGACCTGTAACGACCAGCAAAAGAGGACTTCTATGGCCAACCCTATTCAACTCAGAACCCGGCAGGGCGACCGTATCGCCATCGTCCGTGGTTTACGTACACCATTTGCCAAACAGGCGACCGAATTTCACGGTGTTTCGGCACTGGAGCTTGGCAAACTGGTCGTCAACGAACTGCTGATCCGCAGTGAGCTGGACCCCAAGTTAATTGATCAGGTTGTTTATGGTCAAGTTGTGCAGATGCCGGAAGCGCCGAATATCGCCCGTGAAATCGTCTTGGGTACCGGTATGAACGTACACACCGATGCATTTAGTGTGACCCGCGCCTGTGCGACCAGCTTCCAGTCCGTGGTCAGCGTCACCGAAAGTATGATGGCTGGCATCAGCGAGATCGCCATTGCCGGCGGTGCCGATTCCAGTTCAGTACTGCCAATTGGCGTCAGCAAAAATCTGGCGCGTGCTTTGGTTGATGTCAACAAAGCCAGGACTTTTGGCCAGAAACTGGCGATTTTCCGCCGTCTGGGTTTCAAAGATTTATTGCCGGTGCCGCCGGCGGTTGCTGAATACACCACAGGTTTGTCGATGGGTGACACCGCAGAACAAATGGCAAAAAGCCACGGCATCAGCCGCGCTGATCAGGACGCCATGGCGCACCGATCACACACATTAGCAGCGCAGGCCTGGCAAAATGGCCTGATGAAAGATGAGGTGATGGCAGCGCACGTCGAGCCTTACAACAAATTCCTCGAAATCGATAACAACATCCGGCTTGATTCCAAGCTGGAATCTTATGCCAAATTAAAACCCGTCTTTGACCGCACTTATGGCACTGTGACGGCAGCAACTTCAACGCCATTGACCGATGGGGCATCGGCGGTGCTGATGATGACCGAAAGCCGCGCCAAAGCGATGGGCTATGAAATCCTCGGTTATGTGCGTAGTTATGCTTTTGCTGCCATCGACGTCTGGGAAGATATGCTGATGGGCCCATCTTATGCGACGCCATTAGCACTGGACCGAGCCGGGATGGCCTTGTCAGACCTGACATTAATTGAAATGCACGAAGCTTTTGCTGCTCAGGCTCTGGCCAACATGAAAATGTTTGGCTCGAAAAAATTCGCCGAAGAAAAACTGGGTCGTACAGAAGCCATTGGTGACATTGATATGGCGAAATTTAACGTCAACGGCGGATCGCTGGCTTATGGCCACCCATTTGCGGCAACGGGTACCCGTCTCATCACTCAGACTTTAAACGAATTAAAACGCCGCGGTGGCGGTATCGGCCTGACGACAGCCTGCGCGGCTGGTGGCCTTGGCGCCGCGATGATTGTGGAGACTGAATAATGCAGCCAACTTTTAGCTTAAGCCTGCGTGATGATGGCGTAGGTGTGATCACAATGGATATCTTTGGCGAGAGCATGAATGTGCTCAAAGCCGAGTTTGCTGACGAGATCGCGGCGGTGCTGGACGAAGTGCGGACCAATAAAAACATCAAAGGTCTGGTCATTATCAGCGG
>JAIXSW010000346.1 GCA_027484495.1 Gammaproteobacteria bacterium | reverse complement strand
GACGGCGATAGATCCGGCTAAATTCGGTAGTAAAAGCGCCATCGCGGTCAAATGGCACTGTCGCGCGGCTGAAATACAGCGCATAACCGGCCTGATCACAGACTACTTTAACGACATTGGGATTACTGACATCGTCCTGGTGCGTCAGCGGTACTGCGAGTGTCGCCATCCTGGCTTTGTGCTGCCCAGCCAGATTCAACGCGACCTGCGCGATAATGGCCGGTGGAATAAACGGCTCGTCACCCTGCACATTGACGACAACCTGCTCCGCAGTGAGTCCGAGGCGTTCAACCACTTCGGCCAGCCGTTCAGTACCGGAATTATGCGTCGCAGATGTCATCACCACTTCGGCACCAAAAGCTTGTGCTGCCGCTTCAACCCGCGCGTCATCCGTTGCTATCACGACACGACTGGCGCCGCTTAAACAAGCCTGGCGCCAGACTCGTTCAATCATCGGTTTACCGGCGATGTCCGCCAGCGGTTTACCGGGCAAACGACTACTGGCGTAGCGCGCCGGGATCACTACTACGAACGCCATTGTTCTGCCTCGTCTGCGCTCAGTTCAGTCGATTCTGTTGCCAGTAACACCGGAATATCCTGCTTGACCGGGTATGACAGCCGGTCAAAAGTACAGATCAGACGCTGCTGCTCTTTATCCAGCTTTAAGCGGCCTTTACACAATGGACAGGCGATGATGTCCAGTAACGCAATATTAAATGCCATCAGAACTCCCTGCGACAGCTCAAGGCTGCCGGATTATTTCAGCGTGTTCACACGCTCGATGATAAATGTTTCTACTTCGGTCGGCAGTTCCGCCTGCACCGGTAAACTGTACCACTGCGATTTGGCAAATGACCGGCACTTCACCGCATCTTTCTCGGTCATCAGCAGCGGCGTTGGGATCTGCGCCAGGTCGTCGGCAGTAAAGGGATGATGATCAGCAAACCAGTGTGTCCCGCCGATGCGATATCCCAACTGCTGAACGGTCTGCAAAAAACGTTGTGGATTCCCAATGCCGCTGACCAGCTGTACTGCCATCTCCGGCGCTAACTGCGGACTGTTACTGAGCAGCGGCTCTGGCGCCGACGCCTGCAGCGTAAAACTGCCGTGGCAGCATGTCGCCAGCTGACGATCGGTCAATTCGCCATTACTCAGCACAACATCAGCCTGTGCCAGCCGCCAACGCCCTTCTCTAAGCGGTCCGGCCGGCAACAAAAAGCCATTGCCAAGCCCGCGGCTGGCGTCAATCAGCACAATTTCCAAATCTCGTTTCAGCGCATAATGCTGCAAACCATCGTCACAAAGAATGATGTCGCAATCAGTATTGTCCAGCAGAAACTGCCCGCCTTTGACCCGGTCGGGGAAAATCACCACGGGGCATCCGGAACGCTGCGCCAATAACACCGGCTCGTCGCCACTATCAGACGGTGAATCAGCAGGTTTTACCAGACGCGGCGCAGTGAATTTCACACCATAACCACGGCTGATAATGCCCGGACGCCAGCCGTTGGCTTGCAACATCTGACATAACCGCAGTGTCACCGGCGTTTTACCGGTGCCGCCGACACTGATATTGCCAACCACAATGACCGGCACCGGCAAGCGATGGCTGGCTTTTAAGCCGCAACGAAATGCCAACCGGCGTAATGCACTGACCCCGGCAAACAGCACGCTGAGCGGCAGCAACAACCAGCTCCAGCCAAATTTTTGATACCAGCTGCGCTCCAGTGTATTCACGCAGGATCGCCAAATTGCATTTTATACAAACTGGCGTAATAGCCGTCCTGCGACAGCAGGCTCTGGTGCGTGCCGCGCTCGACGATACGCCCCTGATCCATTACCAGAATTAAATCGGCATTTTCGATCGTTGATAACCGATGTGCGATCACAATATTGGTCCGGTTTTTCAGCAGCTCATCTAAAGCGCCCTGAATTTTACGTTCAGACTCGGTGTCCAGTGCGGAAGTCGCTTCATCCAGCACCAACAGCGGTGATTGACGCAGCAGTGCGCGGGCGATGGCGATCCGCTGGCGCTGACCGCCGGATAAGGTCACGCCGTTTTCACCGATTTCGGTATCGAGCCCGAGCGGTAATTGGCTGGCGAACTCCAGCACATGGGCTTTTTCCGCCACCAACTCAAGCTGAGCCCGGCTTAATTCACCTTCAAAACCATACGCGATATTGTTGGCGATAGTGTCGTTGAACAACACCACTTGCTGCGATACCACGGCAATTTGCTTGCGCAAACTGGCCAGCGTGCAGTCACGGATATTGTGGCCGTCGATTAAGATTTCGCCATCTTCTACTTCATAAAACCGTGGCAACAGGCTGGAAATAGTGGTTTTACCACTGCCGGAGCGGCCAACCAGCGCGACCGTCTGACCCGCTTTTACACTGAAATTGATATCCTGCAGCACTTGCTTATCATGACCCGTATAACGGAAATTCAGGCCTTTGACGTCAATATTGCCCTGTACGCGGCTCAGCTCTGTGCTGCCGGTATCTTGTTCCGGCTTTTCATCCAGCACTTTAAACACCGCTGCCGCGGCCGCCATACCTTTCTGGAAATCACTATTCACCGTTGTCAGCTGTTTCAGTGGTTTTAACAGCAGCATCATCGACGTCAAAATGGCAGTGAATTTACCCGGTGTCAGCGTTTCCAGCATTTCCGGGAAGCTGGCCAGATAAATCACAAATGCCAGCGCGCAAGAAGCAATCGTCTGGATCAGCGACACGCTGATAGCGCGGGTCGATTCGAGTTTGACGTCTAAATGCCGGTTGCGGTTATTGATGTCGCTAAAACGCTTATCTTCAATCGCCTGACCGCCAAAAGATAAAATCACTTTGTGACCGTTGAGCATTTGTTCTGAACTGGAGGTGACATCGCCCATCGCTCCCTGCATCCGGTTGCTGATCAGGCGAAAGCGTTTGGAGACCAGTGACACGATCACCGCAATTAATGGGGCAATCAGCAGGAAAATCGCCGATAACTGCCAGCTTTTGCTGAACATCACGATCAGCAGGCCAAGCACAAAAGCACCTTCGTGGATCAGCACCACTAAGGCTTTACTCGAGGCCTGTTTGATTTGCTCGGCGTCATAAGTAATTTTGGAAATCAGTTCGCCGGTAGAATGTTTGTCATGGAAGCTGACCGGCAGACGCATCATCTGGCGAAACAGCTGCTGGCGTAAGTCTTTAACAATATGCGTGCCGGCCCAGCTCAGGCAGTAACTGGAGATAAAGTTAAACACGCCGCGTAAGGCAAACAGCAGCACCACCACGATTGGTGCCCAGAAGAAATAGTTTTGATCTTTTTCGGTGATGCCGCGGTCGATAAAGGTTTCAAACTCGTTGATAAAATACACGTCGATCGCCGCGTAACCGATCATGCCAAGAATGGCCAGGATAAAACCGCCACGATACGGTTTGGAGTAGCGCATCAGTCGACGAAAGGTCGACACTGAGCCCTGTTGCTGAACTGTCAAAATTGCTTTCCTGTCAAAGACAAAACCCGTCCATTCTACTCGTTTGCCACAACAGTTTCAGCATCGGTGACGGAATTTTCCAGCCAGCGCGCAAAACGCCGCGGCCGAAACCGCTGATAACGCAGGGTGGTGTCAGTTAAATCGAGCCGGATATAGCCGCTGTCGGCGGTATTCAGGAGCGGAATTTGCAATAAACTCAAGCGTGCCCGCGTCTCTGGCGCCGGATGACCAAACTGATTCTGATAACCGCTGCTGACCAGCGCCAACTTAGGTTGTAACACCTGTAAAAATCGCAAACTGCTGGCTGTTTTACTGCCGTGATGACCGAGCACCAGCACATCCACCGGCCCGGTGCTGGCTGCGAGTACGTCCTCACGCGCACCGATATCGCCCGGCAGCAACACGCGGTGACGACCAGTCTCCAGCAATAGCGCACAAGAATCTTCATTGGCCGGCTCCGGCCGGTAGCCGCCGGCGCGAAGTGCTTGTAAACGTACGCCGCGCCACTGTTGTGGCAACTCAGTGCAATGAAAACGCGGCGCCAGCCGGCGAATATCGCTGACCAGCTGTGCCGTTGGATAACGCGCCCGCAAGGTTGGCCAGTCGCCGCTATGGTCACTGTCATCATGGCTTATCAGCACATAATCGAGCTGGCGGATGCCCTGATAACGCAAGAATGGCAACAGCACCTGCCGGGTGGCGCTGACCGGACCATACGCCGGCCCCAAATCAATCACCAGTGCCGCATCACCTTGTTGCAGCACCGCAGCACTGCCCTGACCCACATCCAGCAGATGCAACAACAGCGTGGTTTCGGACACATTTTGCGAAACCTGTGACAATTGCACCGGCACCATTATCGGCAGGACTATTGGCAAGAAAACGGGCAAAAATAGCGCCGCTGCCGCCAGTTGCCAACGCCCGCGGCAACACCACAACAATAACAGTGCCGGCAACAGCAGCAATGAACATTGCCACGGCAGCGCAGGTACGCTCCACCAGCCATCGGTCTGACCGGCCCGGTCTAGCAACCACAACAACGGCCAATACAGCGCATCGAGCAGCTGCCAGCACCAAGGCGCCACACCTAAGCCAAGACACATGATGCCAAATAACAGCAACAACAGCGGAATGCCAAGCAGTGTCATCAGTGGCAGTACCAGCAGATTGACCCAGAGCGCAAAAGGCGCAATGCCCTGAAACAACAGTAACCCCACCGGCAGCAACAACAGACTGAAACCGCACTGGAAAAGCACAAAACGCCACATCAGCGCACGAACGCCTGGCTGTTGCGGGTGCTGCCACTCCAGCAATGCCAGCACGGCAAGCGCCGCCGCTGACAGCCAAAAGCTGAAACTGAGCAGTAAAAACGGCCACAGCAATAACAAGCAGGCACTAATCAGCCAGCTGAATTGCCAGATTGACGCGCGGTGCCATAACAAGCGCAGCAATACCACCACTGACAAGGTCAGTACCGCCCGCAGCGTAGGCACGGCAAACCCGGCCAAGGCGGCATAAAACCACGCCGCAGCGAGTGCCAGGCTCCATAAGCACAGACTGCGCCACGGCTCCCGCAAGCCGAGCTGTGCCAGCAGCGGTTTGAACATTAAACATAAAGCAAATAACAACGCGATGTGCATGCCCGAAATCGACAATAAATGCGCCAGCCCCGCGTGTTGCACACCTTGCCACAGTTCCGCCGAAAACGGCCGCTCGCCAATCGTCAGTGCCAGCCACAACGGGTAAGCGGCATACTGCTGACAACAGCCGGCAAACTGGTCTGCCAGTTGCTGGCGAACCGACGGCGTGTTTTGCAGTAACTGAGCGCCGGTTGCTGTCGACACCGTCGCCACCGCCAAAACCCCATCGACCAGCGCATTGGCCTCTCGCCATGGACTGCCAGGATTGGCGAGTCCCCGCACCGGTTTGATCCGCACCGGTAAACGCCACTGCTGACCGGCTTTGATCACCGGTAACACCTGACCGGCCTCAGCGTACCAACGCAGCTCCAACCTGCCGCCAGCACCAATTTGCTGCTTTTCTGCGCAATCGTCACTCAACTGCAAGATAAAACGGCTACTTTCGACAAATTGGCGTGGCAGACTGACCACTTGTCCGCAAACTTCTGTGCTATGCTCGGCCACAATCTGCTGTACCGATTGCATTTGCCAGGCAAATTGCAGGGACAAACTCAGCAGGTAAGCGAGCGCACCGCAATACAATGCCGTGTGCCGCCAGCGCAAAAGTGCTGCACAGAATAAAATGGCCAGCGGGATCACCGGCGGTAATTGCTCCAGCCACAACGCCAATATTGCCGCGGCCAGTACACCAAAGCTAAAACGTTCCATGTTTCAATTTGGTTAATGAGTTGTAATGGCTAAGAACTTTATTAAAAAATACCTGCCAGATCCAGATCTGATCAGAAATCATAAATCGATGCAGATCTTCGGTAAATTTCTGCATGATGGCAACTTATGGCATCTGCACCGCCGCTCAGCGCGTGGGGCTTTTGCTGCCGGCTTATTCGCAGCCTTGATGCCAATGCCAGGCCAGACGGTACTTGCCGCTGCGCTCGCTATTATTTTCCGCTGTAATATCCCGATTGCGGTCGCTTTGTGCTGGCTGACCAATCCTTTTACCATGGCACCAATTTTTTACATTTGCTACAACATTGGCACCTGGGTATTAGGCATGCCCCCGTTGAATGTCGAATTTCATGCCACTTTTGAATGGCTCATAGCCAGCATCGATTCGGTTGGCAAACCCTTTTTGGTCGGCAGTATTATTTTTGCTGCATTTGTTTCAACAGCCGCCTGGTTTTTAATTGACTGGTGCTGGATCATTGCGGTACGCCGGAACTGGCGTAAACGTGCTGAACGTCACAAAAAAGCTGACTGATGCCAACGTCCCCCCGGCGTTTCTGGCAACTGCCGGACGCACAAAGCCTGCAACAACAAGCCTGGTTACAAAAATTTGGGCCAGGGCTGCATGCCGCAGCATTGTGGCGACTGCGCCGGCGCTCGCTGCAACGCGCTTGTATGATTGGCTTATTTTGCGCCTGGTTGCCATTGCCCATTCAAATGCTGCTGGCTGGCGCTTTGGCTGTCCGGTTTCAGGCACATTTACCACTGACGCTGGGTCTGGTCTGGCTGAACAATCCGCTGACGTTGCCGCTGTTGGTTGTAGCGGGTTATCAGGCTGGTGTGCTGTTACTTCAGCAAAGCGCGCAACCTTTTGTGTTTGAAGCCAGCTGGCAATGGTTTGCCAGTTCGCTGCAACAGGTTGGATTGCCGTTGTTGCTGGGTTCGGTGGTGCTGGGGATTGTCAGCGCTCTGCTTAGCTGGCCATTGTCAGCGTGGATTTGGCGCTACCGCTTAAAACGCCGCCGCGCCGCACAGCAGCTTGAACGGCGCGCACGCTACAACATCTGATAAGGTCGGATTAGTACTGCCCCAGTACCTGGGCCGGTTCTACTTTGGCGGCACGTCGCGCCGGGTAAATGGTTGCCAGCAAGCTCAGCAGCAATGCGACCGTCACTGTTAAAACCACATCCGGCCACTGAATCTGCGACGGCAGCGTATCGATAAAATAAATAGTCGGATCTAACAGACTACGGCCCAACAGGCCGGAAACCAGACCAAACAAGTTCTCGATTTGCCAGGCCAGCAACAGCCCCACCGCCGCGCCCCACAGCGTGCCTTTGATGCCGTTTAACCAGCCAAGCCAGACGAAAGCCTTCTCCTAGTCGCCGGGCGCCGTACCCCTCGTCAGCATGAGCGCGATATCAGCTTCTTT
>JAIXSW010000161.1 GCA_027484495.1 Gammaproteobacteria bacterium | reverse complement strand
GCATTGTTTTTCAAAACAAAAAGCCCGCCGGTAGCAAAGCTGCCGGCGGGCTTTTTCCATTCAAACTAGCGATTAGCCTTTTGGCAGTACCACGCTGTCGATCACGTGGATCACGCCGTTGCTGGTTTCGATGTCGGTGCTGATCACCTGCGCGCCGTCGACGAATACTTTGCCGTCTTTGACTTCAATCTTCAGCGCTTGGCCTTGTACCGTGGTGGCGGTTGACAGCTTGACGACATCAGCCGCCATCACTTTGCCTGGGACCACGTGGTAAGTCAGCACTTTCGCCAGCGCGGCTTTGTCGGCCAGCAGGCCTTTTAACGTGTCTGCCGGTACTTTGGCAAACGCGGCATCATTCGGCGCGAATACAGTAAATGGGCCTGCGCCTTTTAACGTGTCGACCAGCTCGGCGGCTTTGACAGCCGTCACCAGCGTATTAAAACTACCGGCCGCAACTGCGGTGTCGACGATATCAGATTTGGCGCTACCCGCATGCACAGCACCAGCGACTAACAAAGTTGCAGAGAACACAGCAGATTTGAACAGGACAGAGAGCTTCATCTTCGTTTCCTTTGAGGTTGCACAAAAAATCCTCAGACTAAACGCGACTGATTGCTGTTGAGATCAAAACTATATTTTTTCGTTTTCGCTGAACCGGGGACAGGTTAAAACGTATCGCGCAGGCGAATAATGCAGCATGTCAGCAGTGAATCAGTCCCTGTAAATCCCGCACAGCTCCCCCCTGCGCTCCAGACAAAGCGAGTGTTCGCGCACAGAAGTTTCAAGAGTTCAGAGATGTACAACGACACTGTGCCTGCCGCGACGGATCCCTCTGTTTGCAATGATGGACTGCCACCTTCAAGTAAACGAATTCATTTTATTTTTCATTTTAAATCATAAATATATTTAGTCTTATTTCTTAATTTTAAATTGATAGTGGTAAACGTTTTCCCTTATTGCTATAAATTTAGCCGTCGGTGCCTGGCACTACTCCGTGCGAAGTAGTGCTAGGCACCAGACTGATAACAAGAACCAACTACATCGACAGGGATAACATATGAACTTTCGCCAACATCTTTGCTGGCTGGCTTCGGCTTGCCTGTATGTTTTTAGTACCAATGCCTCTGCAGCTGTCACGCTCGGCGCGGATACCAGCTGGCTGACCGAAATGGAAGCCAACGGCTATCTGTTTTACAACAGCAGTGGTGTACGCCAGGACTTATTGCCGATCCTGAAGCAACATGGCATGTCGGCGGTGCGGCTGCGGGTCTGGGTGAATCCGCAGGATGGCTATAACGGCATGACCGATGTGCTAGCCAAAGCACAGCGGGTCAAAGCCGCCGGGATGAAGCTGATGATTGACTTTCATTACAGCGACAGCTGGGCAGATCCGGGCCAGCAAACCAAACCTGCTGCATGGGCAAACTACAGCCTGCAACAGCTGATGGACAATGTCTGGAGCCATACCCGCAATAGCCTGTTGCAGCTGCGCAACGCTGGTATCACACCGGACTGGGTACAGGTAGGCAACGAAACCAATGACGGCATGCTGTGGCCCGAAGGCAGAGCCTCGCTGAATATGCAGAACTACGCCTGGCTCACCAACACCGGCTACAACGCGGTTAAAGATGTCTTCCCGGCAACCCCTGTGGTGGTGCATCTGGCGAATTGCCATAACGTGGAAAATTTTCGCTGGATTTTTAATGGCTTAAAAACGAATGGCGCGAAATTCGATATCATCGCCGCCTCTGCCTACCCGACTAATGCCACGGGTTACACCTGGCAGAATGCCAACGCAGCCTGCCTGTTCACATTAAACGAAATGGTCAGCACCTATGGCACGCCAGTGATGGTCACTGAGGTTGGCGCGCCATGGGACCATGCGCAAGCCAAACAAATCGTTGCCGACGTTATTGCCAAAGTCGCTGCGGTCCAATCGGGTCAGGGTTTAGCAGTGTTTTATTGGGAACCGCAGGCTTACGCCAACTGGCGTGGTTACTCACTGGGAGCCTTCGGCCAAAGCGGCGGCCCCGGCCCCGCCATGCAAGCCTTTTTAGAAGCCAACAGCAGCCGGATCCAAGCGCGACACAGTGCCAAATGTATTGATGTCCCGGCGATGAACACCAGTTCGGGAACCCAGTTACAACAATTTAGTTGCAGTTCCGGCACCAACCAGCAATGGCGCGCAGAGGCTACAGACAGCGGCTATATGCGCTTAAAAGCAGGCCACAGCGGCCTCTGCCTGGACCTGGCCAGTCAAAGCACTGCCAATAACATTCGACTGGTGCAGCGCACTTGTAACAGTACCAGCAGCCAGCAATGGCGCCGCGAGGACATGGGCTCAGACTACTACCGGCTGCGCTCACGCTTCAGCAACCGCTGTATAGACGTTAACGCAGCCAGCACCAGTGATGGCGCAGCGTTAGTGCAGTACAGCTGCCATAGCAATAACAATCAGCAGTGGACTAATCGCTGAGACCTGCATTGAGCCCAAAACCTGCCGGTAGCAAGACTGCCGGTGGGTTTTGGCACAAATGAAGCAAAGTGACTGCGGCACCAGAGGAAAACAACAATTCATGTTCCATCTGTATGTTTTAAGGCTAAACATCTAAAAACGGTTTGTGTTAAACGTTCAACATTCAAACCGCTGTTTCAGCAGTTCTATCACCTGATGCTTTACCGCCGCTGCACTGTTTTGCACCATGCAGTCCCAATCGGTAAAGTCGTCTTTGACGAGCATTTTTTCTTCACAAACGGTTAAATCTGTCGCTGCAGGCGTAATGAGGAAAAACTCCCAACGCGACACTTTCGGGTAAAAATACTGATCCGTTTCATAGATATCAATAACGTAGTGCCAAGGCGCACAGTCATCGCCGTTGATCTCAATATCGAATCTGGCGACAAAGTTCGAGACTTTAAAATTCATCCGGGTAAAGCCGCAGACAATTCATTCAGACTTGAAACACTAACATTTTCGCAACGAGAGGAGAAGATGCATGCGGGCAGGTTGAGCATGCAGCCTCTACTGATTCAGCCATTTTCGAAAAGCGGCGGTACGGGTTTTACTGCTCAGGGACAGCTGTGATTCAGGACAGCCAACCAAAGCCGCCAAGCAAAACCTCAGCGTGCTACCTAGCGATTGCAGTGGCTGTCCACGAAGAGCCTGGCAAGCTGCGGCTGTAACATGATCATGCGGCGCGCTCATCGTTCATGGCTATCAACCGGCGTCGGAGCCATAACGCGGCAGGGCCTGCGGCTTTATCGCGCTGTTGCCAAAGCTCCAGTTGGACTGATAACTGAACAAATTCAACAGGGACTGACAATACTTTGATGGTTCCCTGCCTCGTCGCGTGTTGCAGGACATGGGTCGGTAACCATGCCCAGCCGATGCTTTGTTCTAGCATGGCCAGCACCGCCAGATCCCCTTCTAACCACCAGACCTGAGCGGAAACCCGCCCTCTTTGTTTTTCAGCACCATGGCCGCGTCCGGTCACCATCAATTGTCGATATTGCTGCAAATCAGCCATCGTCACCTGGTCAAGTTTTGCCAATGGATGTGACACCGATACGGCTGCGACGAAATGCAGTCGCTGCAGTGGCCAGCGCATAAAATGCTCGGGCGCCGATTGCGGTTGAAAACAAATCCCCAAATCTGCCTGATCGGTGTCCAGTAACTGCGTGAGATCTTCCAACAGGGGAAACAGGACTTGTAACTCCAGTTGCGGAAACTGCTCGGCCAGCTCAGACAAAATCGGTGCCAACCAAGATAATTGTCCCTCGTCATCAACCGCCAATCGCAAACAGGTCTCCATCTCTGCGGCAAGGCTCGCAGCTAATTCTTCCAGCTGTTTGGCCTGCTGCTGCAGCAAGAGTGCTTGCTGCAGCATTAAAGCGCCGGCACTGGTCAACTTTGGGTATCGGCTGCTGCGGTCAAACAACTGTAAATTCAAATCAATTTCCAGATCGCTGATCGCGGTGCTGACCGCTGATTGCGCTTTACCAAGCTTGCGCGCTGCTGCGGAAAACGAGCCGGTATTGACCACGGTCAAGAATGTTTCTATCTGCTGAAGATTCATCTATCT
>JAIXSW010000245.1 GCA_027484495.1 Gammaproteobacteria bacterium | reverse complement strand
CAATACCGCTATCCCCTGCTGCTGACCGACCTGCATATGCCAAACCTCAGCGGCTATGATTTGGCCCGGGCGATCCGCAAGGAAGCCGCGCAATATGACGACGAAGACATCGTCTTCACCCGCATTGTGGCGATCACGGCCAATGCCCTGAAAGGTGAGGCACAAAAATGCCTGAGTGTTGGCATGGACGATTATCTGACCAAACCAGTCGAATTGGCGAAATTGCATGCCGTGTTGCAGCGTTGGCTGCCGCTTGCTGCTGAAGTCGCCAAATCGTCGGAGTCACCGTCATCAACCGCAGATAACCTGCCGGCGGCTGCGGAAGGTCCGGAAGTCAGTCCGATTTGCTTTACCACTATTGCCAATTTTTTGGGTCCGGATCCGGCAAAACATCAACAATATCTGAATTATTTTGTCAGTCACGCCGCCGATCTGCTGGTGCAACTGCAGGATGCACGGCAACAGCAACAAGCTGAGGTCTGCCGCAGTCTGGCCCACCAATTAAAATCGATGGCAAAGAGTGTTGGTGCTTTAGCATTGTCAGAACTGGCATTGCAGCTGGAACAACAGGCAGAGCAGCCTTACTGGCCCGAATTGAGCGCATTGGCCGACCGGTTACAGCAGAGTTATCAGCAAGTGGTGGTGTATGTGCAGGAGCGTTACAAACGCTGAGCATCGCGCTGCAGCGTTTGTAACGGTTAAAGCATATCGCTTAGCTGGCGGAAGTATCTAATGGTGCAAAAGATTTCACCAATTGATCCAACGCCTGCATTTGTTGCAGATAGTCTTCCAGCTTCGCCAGTGGCAACGCACAGGGGCCATCGCATTTAGCCAGATTTGGATCCGGATGCGCTTCAATGAACAAACCGGCCAGGCCTAAGGCCATGCCTGAGCGTGCCAGCTGTGCCGCTTGTGCGCGACGGCCATCGGCCGAATCGGTGCGACCGCCTGGTTTTTGCAGCGCATGAGTCGCGTCAAAAATTACCGGACCATATTGCTTCATTTCGTCCATGCCAAGCATGTCAACGACCAGATTGTTATAGCCAAAACAAGAACCGCGCTCACACAGAATCACCTTGTCGTTGCCGGCCTCGGTAAACTTGGTGATGATATGGCGCATTTCATGAGGAGCCAGAAATTGCGGCTTCTTCACATTGATCACCGCACCGGTATTAGCCATCGCCACAACCAAATCCGTCTGGCGCGCCAGAAATGCCGGCAGCTGGATCACATCGACCACTTCAGCGACAGGGGCCGCCTGATAGGGTTCATGCACGTCCGTGATCAGCGGGATATTAAATGTGCGTTTAATCTCTTCAAAAATCCGCAAACCTTCTTCAAGACCAGGCCCACGATAAGAATGCACGGACGACCGGTTGGCTTTATCAAAAGACGCTTTAAACACATAAGGAATGCCGAGCTTTTCGCAAACTCTGACATAGTGTTCTGCCACCTGCAGCGCCATGTCACGCGATTCCAGCACATTCATACCACCGAACAACACAAAAGGTTTGTCGTTGGCAACTTCCAGCTTACCAATCTGAATATTCATTGACGCCACAGGGGCCTCCTTCAATAACACGGCTGATTGTTGCAGCCGGACACAAGTCCAAACTTAGCCAAATAATACCGGCGTCTTGGTGATTGCCACGCGGATCATCAGTGCCAACCAGCCGAGGGCGCCGAAAAACGCGAAGACCCGCAGCGCTTTAGTGCGGCCTTTTAACGCCATCACGCCTAAGGCAATGTAGGCCAGTAAACCGATAAACTTTTCTGTCAGCCACGGCGTGACAAACGGATATTGCTGAATGGTCAGCATCAGGCCGGCTGCAGATAACAACAACAAGGTATCAATCACATGCGGCAGCACTTTGAACAGTTTTTTCTGTAACAATGCTGAGTCACGCAGGCTCAGGACAAAGCGAATAAATAACAGGGAAACACTCAGGGCAACCAATAACAGATGGGTATGTTTTAATGCCATATACATCGCAATATGCTCCGGGATCTGACTGAGCAGTCGCATGCTGACGACGCGCAATCAATGGATTAGTTGAAGAAAAACGCATTTTGCATGTTCGACGCCTGATCGTCCATGCTTATCAGCAACAAAGCCACCAGAAGGTGGCTTTGTCAGTCGTGTTGCGGGTTTATTCCTCGTCGGGATATTTGGTTAAAATCGCTTCAATTTTATCGATACGGGTTTTCAGGAGCTCAATCAGGCGCGGGTCAAATTGACGCCCTGCTTCGCTTTCCATATGCGCCAGTGTTGCATCGGCAGTCCAAGGCGATTTATAACAGCGACGGTGCCGCAGCGCATCGTAGACATCAGCGACTGCCGCGATCCGGCCATACACATGAATTTCTTCGCCGCGTTTACCGGCCGGATAACCACTGCCATCCCATTTTTCATGATGATCACGGGCGATCACGGCACCCGCCTGAATAATGGCCCGCTTGGAGTTTTTTAAGATCTCGTAACCGATACTGGAATGAGTTTTCATCACTTCCCACTCATGTTCAGCCAGTTTCATCGGTTTATTCAGAATGCCATCCGGGATCCCCACTTTGCCGACATCATGCAATGGCGAAGCAAACATCAGTTTCTCTGCCTCATCCACCGGTAATCCATAAGCCGTTGCCAGTTCATAACAAATAAACGCAACGCGTTTGACATGGTTGCCGGTTTCAATCGAGCGTTGCTCTACCGCTTCACTAAGCCGGTACACAATCTCACGCTGGGTATCTTCAATTTCATGCTGCAACTGCACGTTTTCATAGGCAATTTGCACGTTTTGCGAAAACAACTCGATCAGCCGTTTTTGCGTTTCATTAACCAGAGTCGGCAGACCTGACACATACAACAAGGAGCCATGGGTGAATTTACTGGTGCAGTAAGCCACCAGATAGTTTTCCCGATAGACAATGCTGCGGCTTCTGAGCGCCTGATGGAAAGCATCCATCAGCGTATGATCCAGCACATCAGATACCGCGCGGCCTTCCTGGTGCTCAAATTCACCGAGACCGGCAAATACCACCAACTGATCCGGGTCGGTATTTTCGTGAATATTACCGGCAACCAGTGACGATGTGACTAAAAGCGCATTGTCATCGCAGCCCAGAATAGAAGTCAGTTGTTGCAGGACGCCATCAATAAACTGTTCCATCGAGTGCGACGAAAATAAATCGGCGGAGGCGGTGATAATTTTTTCCAGACCGCGCCGGCTGTTATCGATTGACAGAATATCGCGGTACGAGCGCAGGCTCGACATGATCACGGTAAAGAGTTTTTGGGCGGTTAGTTCAGTCTTGGATTTGTAGTCGTTGATGTCGTAATTGACGATCACCTGCCGCTCCGGCGCCTGTCCCGGCTGCCCGGTGCGCAGGATAATGCGAACATAATGATTGTGCAGCTCTTCGCGGATGTAACGCGCCACAATCAAACCAGCGTCGTCTGACTCCATCACCACATCCAACAGAATGATGGCCGCGTCGTGGTGCGTTTCGATCAATTTTTTCGCTTCAGTGCCGGAATAAGCGCTGTAAAACTCCAGATTTTTGCCCTGAAATGCGAAATCACTCAGTGCCAATTTCGTCACAGCGTGAACTTCAGGTTCATCGTCGACGATCAGGATCTTCCAACTGCCGTTATGTTGCGGCGCCTGCTCGTCTGGCTCATCCGCAAATAAAAAATCATTCGCCACGCTTGTTCCCTCTTGAGCTTCAGCCACTCGACTCTGGTAGTTTAAGTGATTGAGATGAATTAATTATTTTAAGAATAAACTGCAGTAGTTATATGCGTTAATCAAGCGATGGTCAAAAAGATTGCTGCAAATTTCACTGAAAATATTCAGTGAAAATACTGAGGGTGGGTACGTGTCAAAAGCGGGATAAGATCAGCCCAGCCGGCAGCCGCCGCTGATGCGCCAGTTGCCGCCGTAGTCGCGACGGGATTGGATCGCGGTAAAGCCTGCTTGATGCAGGATCTGTTGCACCGCTTCGTGCTGCTGATGACCATGTTCGAGCCAGAGCCAACCGCCTGGCCGCAAATGCAGCGGCGCTTGTGCGCAAATGAGTCGGATATCAGAAAGACCGTCATCCGCCGCCACCAGCGCACTGAGCGGTTCATACCGCACATCGCCTTGTTGCAGGTGCGGGTCCGCCGCGTCGATATATGGCGGGTTTGAAATGATTAAATCAAAAGATTTGCCAGCAACGGCCTGATACCAGTCACTTTGCAAAATACAGGCATTGCCAAGCTGTAAGCGGCTGCGATTGCGTTCGGCCAAGGCGACGGCTTCTGCAGAAAAATCGACGGCAGTGAGATGCCACTGCGATCGCTGTGACGCGAGCGTCAAAGCAATAGCGCCAGTACCTGTTCCTAAATCCAGCACTTTGGCATCTAACGGCAACGACAGCGCTAAGGCTTGCTCTACCAGTAACTCGGTATCCGGTCTTGGGATCAGTGTGCAAGGGGCCACTTCGAGTTGCAGGTCCCAGAACCACCAGCGCCCAGTGATGTAGGCCAGAGGCTCGCCAGTGGCACGCCGCTGTAACGCGGTATTTAAGCGGTTTAATTCAGCTTCGTTCAGTGACTGGTCCAGGTACAAACGCTGGCTGGCCGGATTTTTATCCAGCACGTCGGCCCAAAGCCGACTGGCTTCAAAAGCCAGATCGGAGGCGTGCGGGTCTTGCTGTGCCAGCGCCTGCAGCGCGGTTTCTGCCTGCTGCAGCCACTGACGCAATAACATCAGCGGTTTTCCTCGGCCAGCGCGGCCAATTGATCTGCCTGATATTCGTGGCTTAACGGACCTAATATCGGATCCAGATCACCTTCCATCACATCCAGTAATTTGTAGATAGTCAGGTTGATGCGGTGATCAGTTAAACGGCCTTGCGGGAAATTATAAGTACGGATGCGCTCTGAACGATCGCCAGATCCCACCAACAGGCGACGCGTTGATTCTTCCGCTAGCCGGTGTTTCTCATCTTCGGCCGCCTGGATGCGCGACTGCAGTACAGACATGGCGCGAGCGCGGTTTTTATGTTGCGACCGTTCGTCCTGACATTCCACCACAATGCCAGTTGGCAAGTGCGTAATACGGATCGCAGAATCGGTCCGGTTTACGTGCTGACCACCAGCGCCGGACGCACGGTAGGTATCCACTTTTAAATCGGCCGGATTGATTTCAATCGCTTCACTTTCCGGCACTTCCGGCATGATTGCCACAGTACAGGCTGAGGTATGCACCCGCCCCTGTGATTCGGTGGCCGGCACCCGCTGCACACGGTGACCACCGGATTCAAACTTCAGTACGCCATAAGCGCCGTCGCCCTGCACACTGACGATAATTTCCTTGTAGCCGCCGTGTTCACCGTCGTTAAAACTGATGATCTCGGTTTTGAAGCGGCGTTTTTCACAATAACGGCTGTACATGCGGAACAAATCACCGGCAAAAATGGCGGCTTCATCACCACCGGCACCCGCGCGGATCTCAAGGAAACAGTTGTTGTTATCGTTCGGATCTTTTGGCAACAGCAGGATTTGTAATTCCTGATCCAGCACTTCAATCCGTTCTTTGCCGGATTTAAATTCTTCCTGCGCCATCTCCCGCATATCCGGATCGGCGTCTTTCAACATTTCTTCGGCGCTTTGCAAATCGTCCTGCGCCTGACAATACAGCGCGAAATGCTGAGCGATCGGCTCGAGCTGACTATATTCGCGGGATAACTCGCGGAATTTATTCTGATCAGAGATCACGGCAGCGTCGCTTAACAGCGCCTGCACTTCTTCATAACGCTCGACCAGACCTTCGAGTTTGCGATATACCGATTCTTTCATGGAACAATAAATACCTGATTAAACATCCAACTACACATCTAACAGCGTGTTGATCAATGTTTGGGGTTGAGTAGTGTCATCTTGCAGCAACTGCCGGATAGTCCGGGTTGGTGCATGCATTAACCTGTTGCTGAGTTTAGTCGCTAATTCAGTCATCACCTTATCGGCGCTTTGGCCGCTGGCGAGCTGATTCAGCGCCCGTTGTAATAATTCTTGCTTTACCGCATCGCAGCGCTCGCGATAATCCCGCACCCAGTCGATATTGCCCTGCAGCGCCAGCCACTGACTGAAATCTGCCACGCCAACGGCAATCATCTGTTCGGCCTGCTCGGCGGCTGCCTGGCGGGATTGCATATTCTGCGCAACGATATTCTGTAAGTCATCGACGGTATAGAGATACGCATCTTCAAGCTCAGCCACCTGCGCTTCGATATCGCGTGGCACGGCTAAATCGACCAGAAACATCGGCTTGTGCCGGCGTTTTTTCAGCGCTTGCTCCACCATCCCTTTACCAACAATCGGCAAGGTACTGGCGGTGGAACTGATCACCACATCGGCATCGACCAGCGCCTGCGGCACTTGTGCCAAGCTCACCACCTGACCGTTAAACTGTGCCGCCAGCGCAGCAGCTCTGTCATACGAGCGATTTGCCACCGTCAGATGTGCCGCGCCTTGTTCCAGCAAATGTTTGGCTACCAGTTCAATCGTTTCACCGGCGCCAATCAATAACACTTTGACATCATTGAGTTTGCCAAAGATTTGCCGCGCCAGCGTCACTGCGGCAAAAGCAACCGACACGGCACTGGCGCCGATTTCAGTATCAGTACGAACCTGTTTGGCCACCGCAAAGGTCTTCTGGAACAGCCGTTCAAACACCGGCTGGATAGTGCCCAACTGGCGCGATTGACTATAAGCCTGTTTGACCTGACCAAGAATTTGCGGCTCGCCAAGCACCAGTGAATCTAAACCACAAGCGACCCGCATCAGATGCGTTGAGGCGGCATCCGCGCTGTGCAGATACAGGTGCGGCTCAACGTCTTGCAAGTTCAGCTGATGAAATTGCGCCAGCCAGTCAATCACTTGTTTCGATTGTTCGCTGCTGCCGCTAAAATACAATTCAGTTCTGTTGCAGGTGGAAACGATCACAGCATCAGTCACCGCCGTTTTGGCAGTCAGATCCAGCAGCGCATCAGCGACTTGCTCTGGCGCAAAAGCCAGTTGCTCACGCAGGGCGACCGGCGCAGTTTTGTGATTGATGCCAAGTGCAAAAATAGCGATTCACCTGAAAATAAGTAAGGAAACTTTGGCAGGATAACGCCAGAGTACCGGATAAAGGCCGGATTGTACGAAAATCCACGGACGCTGAAAAGCCTGCTGCAACCGCTTGCAGGTCCGGCGCATCATTTTGAAGCAGGAAAAACTGTGTTTTTGAAGCAAAATCTCTGGGCCGGCTGTTTGCTGGGTCTGTTGTTAACCGGCTGCGCCAGCCAGCCGGCTCCGCAAGTTTCACGCCCCTTGCCCGCCGCTGAACGCGAGCAGGCACTGGATGCGATGACCGAATATAAAGTGGTCGCTGCCCTCGGCGTCAAAGCGCCCGGAGAAAATGTCAGTGGCACGCTGAACTGGCGGCAACACGGCGAATATTATCAGGCATCCATGACCAACTTCCTTGGCCTGACTGTGTTTGAACTGGAAACACATCAGCAAGGTGCAACAGTCAAAGTCGATGGTCAGACCCATCAGGCCATGTCTGCCGGTGCCTTGCTGGATTATTTATCCGGCTGGTCTTTGCCGATTGAAGAAATGCAGCTGTGGCTCAAAGGCCTGCCAGGCCCGAGCAGCGAAAACTTACAACGCGACGGCATGGGCCGCCTGACCAGTTTTACCCTGACCGACAGCCGTGACCGGCAATGGCAGGTCAGTTACAGTGATTTTTTCCCTGACGCCAAATCGCTGCCGCGCAAAATGCAGCTGCAATCCGGCGACACCCGCCTCAAACTGGTGATCCGGGAGTGGCAACCATGACAGGCACTTTCATCAATAACATGCTGACATTACCAGCCCCGGCCAAACTGAATTTATTTTTGCATATCACCGGACGGCGCGCGGACGGCTACCACAATTTGCAAACACTATTTCGCATGCTGGACGTCGGTGATGAGCTGAGTTTTCGCGCCACGCAACACGGCACTATCGATTTTCGCTGCTCAGATGCCAGCATTGCCGGTGCTGATAATCTGGTGGTGCGTGCCGCTAAGCTATTGCAGCCGTTCGCTGCAGATCATACCGGTATTGAGATTTATCTGGAAAAACGCACGCCGATGGGCGGTGGGCTTGGAGGCGGTTCGTCCGATGCTGCGACCACTCTGCATGCTCTAAATTTATTGTGGCAGCTTGGGTTATCAACCCAACAACTTGCCGATATCGGCTTAAAACTCGGGGCGGATGTGCCGGTGTTTGTGTTTGGCCAGACTGCCTTTGCTGAAGGGGTTGGCGAGCAGTTGCAGCCGGTAGAGCTGCCGGATTGCTGGTATCTGGTGGTCACGCCGGATGCGCATGTTTCAACCGCAGCGGTCTTTACTCATGCCGATTTGATCCGTGACAGCAAAGCGCTGACGCTGGCAGATTTAATGACCAGTCCGTGGCGAAATGACTGTCAGCCACTGGTTGAACGTCTGTGTCCGCAGGTTGCAATAACCTTACAGTGGTTGGTAGAATACGCGCCGTCTCGAATGACGGGTACTGGTGCCAGTGTTTTCGCTGAATTCGCCGATGAACTCAGTGCTCGTCGCGCCCTGGCTGACTTGCCGGCTAATTGCCGCGGATTTGTCGCCCGGGGACTCAACCAGTCGCCGCTGCTGACTGCGTTACGACATGCCGTATGACGAGGGATCAGCGCCCTTTTGCTGCCGGGTGCTGATTTCAGATTTTAACCGGAGCAATCCCTGAGGATCCTACCGTGCCCGACATGAAGATATTCGCTGGTAACGCCGTACCAGAACTCGCCAGAAAAATCGCCAGCCGCCTGTACATCAAGCTCGGCGATGCCGAAGTTGGCCGTTTCAGCGATGGAGAAGTCAGCGTTCAGATTAATGAAAACGTCCGTGGATCGGACGTTTTTATTATCCAGTCTACCTGCGCCCCGACCAACGATAACCTGATTGAACTGATCGTGATGGTCGATGCGCTGCGCCGCGCTTCTGCCGGTCGTATCACTGCGGTGATCCCGTATTTTGGTTATGCCCGCCAGGACCGTCGCGTCCGTTCAGCCCGGGTGCCTATCACGGCGAAAGTCGTGGCAGATTTCCTATCCAGCGTCGGTGTAGACCGCGTGTTAACTGTTGACCTGCATGCTGAACAGATCCAGGGGTTCTTCGACGTCCCGGTCGACAACGTTTTCGCATCGCCAGTGCTGCTGGATGACATGCGTAAGCGTGAGTTCCAGGCGCCTGTGGTGGTGTCTCCGGATATCGGTGGTGTGGTGCGGGCCCGTGCCATTGCTAAACTGCTGAACGACGCCGACCTTGCCATCATCGACAAACGCCGGCCAAAAGCCAACGTGGCGCAAGTGATGCACATCATTGGTGACGTGAGAGATCGCGACTGTATCATTGTCGACGATATGATCGACACCGGTGGAACGCTGTGTAAAGCCGCTGAAGCATTAAAAGAACAAGGCGCCCGCCGCGTGTTCGCCTATGCGACGCACCCGGTCTTCTCTGGTAACGCCGCAGAAAACATCGCTAACTCAGTGATTGATGAACTGATCATCACTGACACTATTCCATTGTCACCAGCCATGCAGGCAGTGAGTAAAGTGAAACAGCTGACCCTGAGCGAGATGATGGCTGAATGTATCCGCCGTATCAGCAACGAAGAATCAATTTCTTCGATGTTTGACTAAGCGTCCGCAGTGTTGATAAAAGCCGCTCCCTGAGCGGCTTTTTTGTTTGCCTGAACCTAGGGCCGGTGCTATTATGTCGCGCTTTTTTCCGCCAGAGCGCCTTGCGTTATTCTGGTGAGAAAAAAATCTGAGCTGGTTTTCTGGTCGCGGAAACCGGCATTCTTAATTTTTGGAGATCCAAATGTCTGAAGCCATTTACACGTTAAATGCCGAAATCCGTAACGACCTGGGGAAAGGTGCGAGCCGCCGCCTGCGTCACGCGGACAAAGTTCCTGCAATCATCTACGGTGGCCACCAAGCGCCTCTGTCAGTGACTCTGGACCACAACAAACTGATCCAGGCACAAGCCAACGAAGGTTTCTACACGCACATCCTGACTATCAACGTCGGCGGTGAAGAAGTAAAAGCAATCGTTAAAGCCATGCAACGCCACCCGTTCAAGCCAAAAGTAATGCACGTTGACTTCCAACGCGTTGAAGCTGGCCACGAGCTGCACACAATCGTTCCTCTGCACTTCGTTAACGAAGCTGCTGCAGGTAAAAAAGGCGGTATCGTTGCTCACCACATCAACGAAGTTGCTATCACTGTTCTGCCAGCAAACCTGCCAGAATTCATTGAAGTTGACCTGGCAAACGTTGAAGTTGGCGTAACACTGCACCTGTCAGACCTGAAAGTTCCAGCCGGCGTGACTATCGCTGAACTGGCAAAAGGCGCTGGTCATGACCAAGCCGTTGTTTCTGTCAACAAACCAGCCGGTAAAGCAGACGCTGAAGCCGCTGAGTAAGCATGACTGAAAACATTCAGTTAATCGTGGGCCTGGGTAATCCAGGCCCCGAGTATGAAAAAACCCGACACAATGCCGGACAGTGGTTTGTCGAACAACTGGCCCACCGCTACAACGCCCCGCTGAAAGCTGATCCGAAGTTCTATGGTTTGTCAGGCAAGATTGTCTGTCAGGGCCGTGAAATTAAACTGCTGATCCCAACTACTTATATGAATTTAAGTGGTAAAGCGACTTTGGCGCTGGCGCAATTTTACAAAATTCCACCTGAGCAGATCCTGGTTGCGCATGATGAAATGGCGCTGCCGGCCGGTACGGCGAAAATCAAACTCGGTGGTGGCCACGCCGGCCACAATGGTCTGAAAGATATTGCCGGCAAATTTGGCAACAACCTGAATTTTTACCGTTTGCGTCTTGGCATCGGCCATCCGGGTCACAAAGATAAAGTGACCGGCTATGTGCTGGGCAAAGCGCCGCAGGCGGAGCAAAAACTGCTGGATGAAGCGCTCGACGAAAGTCTGCGCTGTTTTGAACTGTGGCTGGAACAGGGCCTGGTCAAAGCGCAACATCGGCTGCATAGTTTTAATGCGGCTCCGGCGCAAGCCTGAGCCCTGTGCAAAAGCGCACAACATCTTTTTTCTGGTCAGCGTGCTGACCCCGGATAACACAGGATCTGAAAATGGGCTTTAAATGTGGCATCGTTGGTTTACCCAACGTCGGTAAATCGACTTTATTCAATGCTTTGACCAAAGCTGGCATCGAAGCGGCCAACTTCCCGTTTTGTACCATTGAACCGAATACCGGTGTGGTGCCTGTGCCGGACCCGCGTCTGACGCAACTGGCTGACATCGTCAAACCACAACGCATCCTGCCTACGACCATGGAATTTGTTGATATCGCAGGTCTGGTCAAAGGCGCGTCTAAAGGCGAAGGTCTTGGCAATAAGTTCCTGGCCAACATCCGCGAAACCGACGCCATCGGTCACGTCGTGCGCTGTTTTGAAGATGAAAACGTGATCCACGTTGCCAACAAAGTCGACCCGGCTGACGACATCGATACCATCAATATGGAATTAGTCCTGGCTGATATGGATAGCGCGGAAAAAGCTATTTTCCGCGTCAGCAAAAAAGCCAAAGCCGGTGACAAAGATGCCAAAGCTGAAATTGAAGTGCTGGAAAAAGTCAAAGCGCACTTAGAATCAGGCCTGACGCTGCGCCAGCTCGAGCTGTCGCCGGAAGAAAAAGCGCTGATTTCTTACATGAATTTCCTGACGATCAAACCAACGATGTACATCGCCAACGTGCTGGAAGATGGTTTTGAAAATAACCCGCACCTTGATGTCGTGCGTGAAATTGCCGCCAAAGAAGGCGCTATTGTCGTGCCAGTATGCGCAGCCATTGAATCAGAAATTTCTGAACTGGAAGATGATGAAAAAGCCGAATTCTTAGAATCGATGGGCTTAAATGAGCCAGGTTTAAACCGGGTGATCCGCGGTGGTTATTCATTATTGAATCTGCACACCTATTTCACTGCGGGCGTGAAAGAAGTACGCGCCTGGACTATTCCGGTTGGAGCTACAGCGCCACAAGCGGCTGGCGTGATCCACACCGACTTCGAACGTGGTTTTATCCGCGCTCAGGTAGTCTCGTTTGACGACTTTATCGCCTGTAACGGTGAAGCCGGCGCGAAAGAAGCCGGGAAGTTAAAAGTCGAAGGCAAAACCTACGTCTGTAAAGACGGCGACGTGATGCACTTCTTGTTTAACGTTTGATTATTTTCTGCTGAAAAAAAGCCCGCAATGCGGGCTTTTTTTATGGCTAAACATTGCAGCTTATCCAGCTGCGCGATAGTTATCCACCAGCTGATAACGCCGTGCATACAATGCAAACACAGCCGCGGCCACCAGGGCAAAGCCAGCAAAGAAATACATTAAAAACGCCGTTTGACTGAGGCCTGTGCTGTCGACGTGCGATAACACCGTTTCGCTGCGGATACTGTTATTGGCGAGCAGTACCCATAAGTTTCCGATGGTGACCGATAGTTGCCAAAACGCCGTGATAATACCTTTCATCGCGGCTGGCGCCTGACTATAAGCAAATTCCAGCCCGGTGGCAGAAACCAGAACCTCGCCAAAGGTCAGCAGAGCATATGGCAGCATCTGCCATAAAATACTGACGATATGGCCATCATCCAGCCACACCTGCAGGCTGCCGGCGACAATCCAGGCAAAGCCAGAAAAGGCAATCCCTGCCCCCATCCGGCGTAATGCGGTAATTTTCAGTCCGGATCTTTCTAATAGCGGATAGAGCACAAAGTTATTAAACGGAATAAGGATCATCACCAACAGCGGATTCAGTGCCTGCATCATCGCCGGTTCAAACCACTCAGGCCGGCTCATTTGATTGGCTTGCAAAACCCAGGTTGATGCTTTTTGATCAAACAGGGACCAGAATGGCGTGACTAAAGCAAACAGCACCAATACCCGCAGAACGACGCGCACACCATCTACTGCATCGTCCGGGTGCATCCCGCGCGCACGCTCGAGCTGCAAAGCAGCACCACCGCCACCAAAACCAATGATAAAGACTAAGGCCAGACAGAACGCCGCAACAAAGCCTAAATTCGGTGTTTGCGACAGTGAAAACAGCGCCAGTGCAACCCCCGTACAGGCCAGATACAAGCCTTTATCTGCATGGCCTGCTTGTTTGCTCAACAGTGCTGTTTTCACCACTTGTAAAAAGCTATGCGGATTGTCCGGCTCTGGCGCCACATGCACGTAACGGGCGCGTCCTAACCAGAAAAATAGCGTTGCCAGCGCCATCAGCGCACCGGGTAACCCAAAAGCCCAGGCCGCACCATAATGTTTTAACACCAGCGGCATCGATAACGACGCGAAAAACGAACCAAAGTTGATGGTGAAATAAAACCAGTCAAAGGCTTTGCGCGCCAGATGTTTATTCGACTGGTCAAATTGGTCGCCCATAAAAGCCGACACCAGCGGTTTTATGCCACCAGAACCTAAGGCAATTAAAAACAAACCGGCATAAAAACCTTCTTTGTTGGTCTCAAACACCGCCAGAAAGGCATGACCAATACAGTACAGAATACTTAAGTACAAAATTGTGCGGTATTTTCCGAGAAATTTATCAGCGAGGTAACCACCAAGCAGCGGGAAAAAGTACACACCGATCACAAAAGAGTGAAAAATGTCTTTGGCTTCACCGGCGCGGAATTGTTCCGGCACCGATAACAGCAACGCCGTCATTAAAAACGGCGTCAGAATATTGCGCATGCCATAAAAACTGAAGCGTTCGCAGGCTTCACTGGCAATGATATATGGCAGTTGGCGCGGCCAGCGCGCAGTTTTGTCAGTCATTAGTCATCCAAAGGCGATTGTTTACGTAGAAAAGATTGGTAGCGATACTAACGCAAAAGCGCCAAGTGCCAAACCATATCGGCCTTGGCGGCGATGATTTGGCCAGAAATTGCTGCGAACTGCAGCAAGGCGAACATAAATTCAGCAAACGATTCAAATGCATGGATTTGTGGCAAAAAAACGGTTGACGCAAAAAACATGGATGAGCATAATACGCGCCACTTGCTTAGGACAACTAAGACGCAGTGGCTACATAGCTCAGCTGGTTAGAGCACAGCACTCATAATGCTGGGGTCGCAGGTTCGATTCCCGCTGTAGCCACCACTTTCTCTGCGTTGTTCGCCGTATATTGCGGAAATGGCGAAATTGGTAGACGCACTGGATTTAGGTTCCAGCGCCGCGAGGCGTGAGAGTTCGAGTCTCTCTTTCCGCACCAAAGCAAGTAAGAATTCTGCAGTTTCTGCAGGGGTATAGCCAAGCGGTAAGGCAGCGGGTTTTGATCCCGCCATTCTGGGGTTCGAATCCCTGTACCCCTGCCATTCTTTGATAACCCAGCTTCGGCTGGGTTTTCTTTTTCTGACGTTTTGAATAAATTCAGCCAGCTATTCAAATCCGGACAAAGCCTGACAGCAATGCAGTCGCTACTAACAAACTACTGTGGTAGCACATCGCAAGTTCTGGTCTGCCCGCAGTAAGACGAAGCCCAATCCGTTTTTCCGCTAATATACAAGCACCTATCAAGGCGAACCAGGGTGTAAAAAACCAGGCAACATCCTGACGCACCAGCATCGTTACCGCATCATGCAGCATGCCATTGCCAACGAAGGTGAACCACAACGCCAGGGATTGCGGGAGTCGTCGCTGCAGTGGGCGATACAGCCACAGCTGCAGATAAAAACCGAACAGGGGATTCCAGATCTGCCAGAAACGGCCGAAGCTGCTGGCCGTAAAGGCGCGATAGAGATTTTGCCGCAACTCACCACGGCTGCCGACCGGTAAACCGGTCCGGCGCGCGGCATAATCACGCCATCCAAGACTCTGCATGCGATATGCCTCAGTGATCCAGCTGACCCCAGCGTAAAACAATGAAAACCGATAAGGCAAGCACCTTGTCCAGCGCAAACAATGTCTGAGTACTGGCGTCAGACCAGACCCGCCGCATATTTACCTACATAAGTTTTCAGCGGTCCCGCTTTCGCGGCCACCTGCAACCCGAGCCGGCGCAGCTGTACCAGCGGCGTCAGCTTGCTGCTGAAGACCTGATAAAACACATCCATCGCAGACATCATCAAAAGATTTGCTTTGCGCCTTTCACTCTCGTATTGCGCCAATAACGCCGGGGCAGCTAAATCAGCACCGCTGGCAAACTGCTGGATCAATAAGGCCGCCAGACACTGCGCATCGGCAAACCCCAGGTTAACGCCCTGCCCGGCCAGTGGATTGATGGTATGCGCCGCATCGCCGGCCAACACCAACCGGCCTTTAACATATTGATTGGCATGGCTGCGGGTCAGCGGGAAATAACCTTGTTTAAGCACGCTGAATTCGCCAAGTGCTGCCGGAAAATGCTGCCGGATTTGTTGT
>JAIXSW010000310.1 GCA_027484495.1 Gammaproteobacteria bacterium | reverse complement strand
TGGTTATTCCTGCATGAAAGCCCTTGTCGTATTCCTCCTGGACACCGGAGCGCGAGTCTCTGAAGCCCTAAAGGTTCAGCCGAAGGACATCTCGGAACGTGGCGTCTATCTGGACACACTCAAAGGCGGGAATCCGCGGTTAGTTCCCCTGACTAGGCGAGCAAGAGCCGCCGCGATGCAATGGGGACCTATCACACAAAATATTGTGAACGACCGATGGGACCGAGTCCGCGAGCTGATGGGCCTTATCAGGGACCCTCAGTTCGTTCCCCACGTCTGCCGCCATTCATGCGCTAGTCGCCTGGTCATGGGAGGGATGGACCTTCGTCGCGTCAAGGACTGGCTCGGACATAAGTCGATCGCAACGACGATGCGCTATGCTCACCTAATGCCGGGGGCCTTGGACAAGGGTCTGGAGATATTAGAAAAAAACTAGGGTTATCGGGGTTATTTTTCTTTACCTTATGAGCGACTGGGGTTATAATAACCCCATCGAGTTTATAGGGGGGAATCTTGAAAAGCTCTGAGTTGATAGCCCTGCTGGTAGGGGATGGATGGCAAGAGGTACGCTGTAAAGGAAGCCATCATCAGTTTAAACACCCAACCAAGCAAGGGACAATAACCGTACCTCATCCTAAGAAGGACTTAGGAATCGGATTAACAAGGAAGATATTAAAAGACGCGGGCCTCTAAGCCCGCCTTTTTTGACCTTGGACATACCCCTTTAAGGGGGGGAGTTTTTGAGTCTAACAACGTGGAAAACGGAGTGAATGAAAAATGCTGTATACAGTTGCGATCGAAGCTGGGGATGATAAAACGTCTTACGGGGTCGCTGTGCCGGATTTACCTGGCTGCTATTCCGCAGGGGACACCCTCGAGGAAGCCTTGGAAAATGCAAAGGAGGCGATCTGTTTACACTTAACTGATCTAGCTGAGCAAGGAGAATTACCTCCTTTGCCAACACCTTTAAGCAACCTGATCAAAGATGAGGAGTTTAAAGGATGGAGCTGGGCGCATGTGGAGATTGATGAGACTGCTTTCCTCGGGAAATCAAGCAAAGTTAATGTTACTTTACCTGATCTGCTCACATTGAAAATTGATAAGTTTGTAAAGGACCATCCCTCTTATGGGAATCGCTCGCGGTTTCTACAACTAGCCGCATTAAAAGAGATTGAAGGCGTACACGCCTGAATGACAACCCCTTGAGAATTCCCCCTCTCAAGGGGTTTTTTACTTACGCAGCGCCGTATTTGTTGTTGAAGTCCTGAGAAGACATAACGGCATATCTAATTGCCTCAATCAGGGCAAGCACTGCCGGAATGAACGTCCAGCAAAACAAGAAATACAGGAAGCCCCAGCCGACCCGTCCTAAATAAAACTTATGCGCCCCAAACCCTCCAAGGAAAAGAGCGAGGACAATCGCTAAGCCGCGACTCTTCGGGAGCCTCATCTGGTTGATAACACGTCCGCAGCCGGGGCAGTTGAACGCTTGAGAGGAAACTTCTTTTTTGCAATCTGGGCATAAAACGAGCGACATTTAAAACCTCAAACTTTTCATAGTATCTAAATTTATTACTGAAATTATCAATGCGAAGCGTGTTCAGACAGCCTAACTAGATGACTCTCTATTGCTGCGCGGTGATTTGCAACGAGAGGGATAAAAGCGTCAATGTCCTTACGTATCTCCTTTAAACGCCTCAACACCATGCCGTCAAACATCTTTGCCGCATCATCCTGGATTTTTTGAGATATTACCTCTAAATCGTAGAGGGCGAAATTTATGCCAAGCGCTCTTTTTTCGAGCTGAACCAGAGCTTCGCTTTTCTTGTGAGTAAGTGTGAATCGACTGTGAGAGAGCTGCGGAATTAGCTCAGACTTTTCGCCCAGATAGTTCCCTATCCTGGTGAGGGCCGCTCTTTTGTGTGCTATGTCATCATCAATCGCGTCAAACAGGTCGACTGATAATGCTGTTAAAAAGCTATAGACCTCTCGAGCTTTCAATGCTTCTTCAAGGACTATTTCAATCTGTAATGGTTTTTTCCAAGTGTTGACTGTCCGAACGGCAAAGGCCAGCGCAGCCAGCGTTATAAAGGCTGAGATGATGGATGCTAAATTAGCTAAGGCCGAAAGAGAGAAATCGCCCGGAAGTCCCACAACACAGCCTGCGATGAAAACCAGCAGTATAATTACGGTGTAAAAAACCGAATCCTTCATTCCGCCTTTCCTTCCATGAAAATAAGCTTTTTACACGACTTTTTTTATTTTGTGTAGTTAGTTTGTTTGTGTCCTGGGTCCTGAATTGTGTCTTTATGTCCTAAATTCTGGCCTTTGTGCCCTCCTAAGTTATTGATCTATATAGGGACTGAGCGTAAAAAAGGATTTAAAATCCCTCGCTCGAAAGGGCGTGCCGGTTCAAGTCCGGCCCCGGGCACCACTTCTGCTGACCCCTTGTGGTTTTTACAGTCCAGATTTTCTCCCAGACCATCAGCCACAACCTCATAGTCCGAATTAAAGCCAACAACCGCTCATGTTTATCATGTACTGGTCATCCGGCAAGCTGAGATTTGTAGTCTGTACCGAGCTTTAAGTGCTTGCTTTGACGCGCTTACGCTTCCATAAAGTGCGAACCAGCCAATACAGTGTTGTCACGAGGACCAACAGCACCGGGATGAGCAGGACAGGCAGCCCCAACAATGTGCTCTTGCGCACAATCGCCGGGAATACCTGCATCTGACCGGCGAAAAAAGACCCGGTGGCAATCAACATG
>JAIXSW010000104.1 GCA_027484495.1 Gammaproteobacteria bacterium | reverse complement strand
GCAACAACAGTTTGCCAAACAACCACACGGTTATTTCCAGCAGACCGGCCAGCTCTGGCAGCAGCTGGCTCCAGTGCTCTTGGAAGATTTCTTTAACTTCTATTTTATTTCCAAAGACGGCTTTATCCGCATTGCACCCGCCGATTGGGCGCTGGAGATCCCGGCCGATCATGATTTTAAGCAAGATGTCTTTTTTAACATTGCCACACCCGCGATGAATCCGGCGCGGTTACCACGCTGGACGCCGCTGTATTACGATTCGATCTGGCAGAAATGGATGACCAGCCTGGTGATCCCGGTCTATATCAATGATGAATTTATCGGGATCACCGGTACTGATCTGGTGTTGGACGACATTTTTGCCAATCTTGGTCAAATCGCGCAGTGGGAACCGGGTCGTCAGGCGATGTTGTTTGATGGTAATGGCAATTTATTACTCGATGCGCAAAATAGCCTGCAGCGCCAGATCGCCAAACCGCAAATGAATCAATTGGCTGAAGGCGTGAAACCGCAACAGGCTGAGTTGCATCAATTCATGCAACAAGTGCTGAAGCGGCCAACTGCGCAGGCGCAGATCAGTCGCGAGGTCGAAAATTATGTCACATCGACAGCCCGCATCGACCGGCTGGACTGGCATGTGATGCTGTATCACGCCAAAGCCGACGTGGTGAAAGGGCTGCAAGATTACCGTAACAAAGTCGTCTTGTTGTTCCTGTTAGTGGCATTGATTGTGGCGTTGGCGTTGCAGTTTTTTATCTATAAATTTGTCCTCAAACGTCTGACTAATCTGGCTAATGCAGTACAGCGGCTGTCGCACAGCGATGGTGTGCGCATTGAACTGGATGATCGCTCCGATGAAATCGGCTTGCTGAACCGGGCTTTTGCCCGAATGTCGGATGAAATCACGCAGCTGATTGCCGGTCTTAATACCCGCATTCTGGAGAAAGAAGAAGCAGAGCGGGCGACACGTAAGCTCAGTAAAGCCGTGGCTTTTTCCAGCTCGGGCATCGTGCTGACTGACAGCAATCTGGTGGTTGAATACGTCAACCCATTCCTGCTGGAAATGATTGCCGCGGAGCCGGAGTCGGTACTCGGTAAGCCACTGCATCTGCTGTTTGCCCAGGAGATGCGTTTTGTCGGCGAAGATATTCTGCAAAGCCTGCAAGAACGTCATCACTGGCGTGGCGATATGTTACTGCAGCAAGGCAACAAACAATTCTGGGCCAGTCTGGCCATCGCGCCCATTCGCGATGACAAAGGCGATGTCAGTAACTATGTCTGCGCGATGCAGGACATTTCGTTTATCAAAGAAAGCCAGCGCAAAATGGAGCAACTGGCTTACTACGATGTGTTGACCGGTCTTGCCAACCGCAGTTATTTCCGGGATCAGCTCAGAAAAGCCATTGCGATGGCTGCACGGGGTTATTACCACTTCGCGCTGTTGTATTTCGATTTAGACGAATTCAAACGCATCAACGACACCTTAGGTCATGATGCCGGCGATGAATTGCTAAAAGAAGTCGCGCGAAGACTGATCAGCCGTTTGCGTGAAGAAGACACCATAGCGCGGCTTGGCGGTGACGAATTTGCGGTGATTTTAAGTGGCATTTCCGATAAAAAATCAGCGGCATTGATCGCAGAAAACTTGCAGCAGGCCTTTGCCCAGCCGGTGCGGCTGGCCGGCCACGATGTGGCGATCAGTGCCAGTATCGGCATCACGATCGCACCGCAGGATGCGGATGAAGAAGAGATGTTACTGAAACATGCCGATTTGGCGATGTATGAAGCCAAAGCGCGTGGCAAAAATACCTATCATTTCTTCAGTCAGGAACTCAATGACGCCGCCAATGACCGGCTACATATTGAAAATCAGCTGCGTGAAGCGATCCGCGAGCAGCAGTTCCTGCTGTATTACCAACCAAAAATCGATATCCGCACTAATGAAGTCAGAGGTTATGAAACGCTGCTGCGTTGGCTGCGGCCAGATAACACTATGGTGCCGCCGCTGAAGTTTATTCCGGTGGCTGAATCAACCGGCCTGATTGTGCAAATTGGTGAGTGGATTTTATGGGAAGCCTGCCGCTTTCTAGCGCGCCAGCATGCGCGGGGCCAGCTGATCACTGTGTCGGTGAACCTGTCAGCCCGGCAGTTTACTGATCAGGATTTACCTGGCCTGGTGGAGCGGGTGCTCAAACGCACGGGCGCACTGGCTGAATATCTGATCCTTGAAATTACTGAAAGCATGTTAATGGGCGATACCGATGCGGCCATTACCCAGCTCAACGAGTTAAAACGACTCGGATTGGCTTTATCAATCGATGACTTTGGTACAGGCTATTCGTCGCTGAGTTACCTCAAGCGCTTCCCGGTAGACGAACTGAAAATTGACCGATCTTTTGTCAAAGATATCCCAGACGACAAAAACGACATGGACATTACGGCTGCCATTATTGCCATGGCGCAGAAAATGGATTTACGCGTCGTCGCAGAAGGGGTGGAAACCGCAGAACAAGTGGATTTCCTGCTGAATAATGCCTGTTATCTGGTGCAGGGTTATTACTTCAGTATGCCATTGGCCGAGCAGGAACTCTCGCGGCTGAACTTCAGCGTTGTCAGTCAAAAAACTACACAAGATACAGAAAAAACAATAACTTAAATCAGGAACATCAGAATGAAGCCACTTCGTTTATCGCTGCTCAGTGCAGCGGTTGTCTGTGCTGTTGCGCCAGCATGGGCTGATCCGACGCAGCCTTTGCAGGGCATTCGTGATAACAGTGCCCAGTTGCTGGCCTTTACCGGTGCTGTGGTGCATACCGAACCCGGTAAAACACTGACTAACGCCACCGTATTAGTGCAAAGCGGCAAAATCACCGCAGTCGGTACCGATCTGAAGATCCCTGCCGGTTTTCAGCAAATTAACGTTGCCGGTTATCACTTGTATCCGGGGTTTATTGATCTTTACGGTCAGTATGGCGTGGAAAAAGCTGCTGCCGTATCGCACGGAAGTCTTAGTGATGGCCCTATGTATCAGAACGCCCGCAAAGGCGGGAACGCGGTAAACGCTGCTATTCATGCTGAACAGCGCTGGGCTGATACGTTTAGCCCGAATGCCGATGACGCCAAAGCATTGCAACAACAAGGTTTTACTGCGGTGCAATCGGCGCGGCAGGACGGTATTTTCCGCGGCCAGGCCGTGCTTGCTTCGACCGGCAAAGGTTTACCGGGTGAGCTGATTTTAAAAGCCGATGGTCAGCATTTTATGTCATTTGATCCGGGTAGCTCAAAACAGAGCTATCCGTCATCGTTAATGGGTAGTATCGCGCTGGTGCGGCAGACGCTGGCGGATGCGCAGTGGTATCAGCAGGCCTATGGCAAGACCGACTGGCGATTGTTCCGTGAACCGGCTCCTTTTAATGCCGCTTTGGCGGCGCTTGGCCAGTTGAATCAAAGTGGTCTGGTGTTTGAAATCAGCAATGAACGCAATTTGTTGCGTGCTGACAGCTTATTAAAAGAATTTAATCTGCCGAAAGTCGCGCTGGTCGCTTCTGGCTATGAATACGTGCGCGCGGCTGAAGTGAAGAAAACCGGCCGCAACCTGATTGTTCCGGTGGCTTATCCGGCGGCTCCCGCTGTCGGCAAACTCGATGACCAGCTGGATGTCAGTCTGGCAGATTTACGTCATTGGGAACGCGCACCAACTAATCCGGCGGCGCTGGAAAAAGCCGGGGTTAATTTTGCGCTGACTACCCATAAACTCGATGACAAATCCAAGTTCTGGCCGAATGTACGCACCGCCATCAAATATGGCCTGAGCACAGAAAAAGCGTTGGCGGCATTAACTACTGTGCCGGCTGAACTGGTTGGCATGCAGGGCCAGCTCGGTCGCATCGCCAGCGGTTATCAGGCGGACTTGGTCGTCAGTAAAGGTGATTTATTTAAAGACGGTGAGATTGTTGCCACCTGGAACCGTGGCGTCGAAACGCAGTTTAAACCGTTACAAAATGCTGATGTCGCCGGCGATTACGCGCTGAATATTGCAGGCAAGGCGTTAAAACTGAACTTAAGCGGTGCTTTGGGCAAAGTGGAGGGCAAAGTTCTTCAGGCAGACAAAGAAACCAAGCTGGAAAACCTCAGTGTTGACAAACAGCAAGTGCAGTTTGGTTTTAGCTTGAAAGATCTGGACGCTGGTGACGGTGTGGCGCTGTTTAGCGGTGTGATGGCCGGTAATCTGCTGCAGGGTACGCTGCAACTGCCAGATGGTAGTCAGCAGGCGCTGACCTTAAGCCGTCAGGCTGCAGTTGCCAAAGCCGACGAGAAAAAAGCCGATGATAGCAGCCTGCTGTCGCAACTCAGTCTGCCGAATCAGGCCTATGGCCTGACCAATGCGCCACAACGGCAAAACGTGCATATCAAAAATGCGACGGTCTGGACTTCCGATAAAGCCGGTAAGCTGGAAAACACCGATGTGATTGTACGCAATGGTGTCTTTACCGATATTGGTAAAAATTTAAAAACGCCTTCTGGTTTTGTCGAAATTGATGCGACCGGCATGCACGTCACCGCTGGTATTATCGATGAACACTCACATATCGCCATCGAATCGGGTGTCAATGAAGGTTCTGACGCTGTGACTTCTGAAGTCCATATCGGCGACGTATTAAACCCGGATGATATCAATATCTATCGCGGTTTAGCCGGTGGTACCACCACTGCGCAACTATTGCACGGTAGTGCCAACCCGATTGGCGGTCAGGCCCAGGTGATCCAACTGCGTTGGGGTGTGTCACAAGACGCGCTGAAATTTAACGCCGCGCCACCGAGCATCAAGTTTGCGCTCGGTGAAAACGTCAAACAATCGAACTGGGGTGATAATTACACCAGCCGTTATCCGCAAAGCCGTGTTGGTGTAGAAACCACTATTCGCGATGCGTTCCAGGCCGCCAAGGAATACAAAGCCGCCTGGGCTGCTTATGACGATTTATCTTCGTCTGAACAGAAACGCACTGTGCCGCCACGCGTCGATTACCGCCTGCAAACGCTGGTGGAGATCCTCGATAACAAACGTTTTGTCCATACGCACTCTTATGTCGCTTCAGAAATTCTGATGCTGATTAAGCTGGCGGATGAAACCGGCTTTAAAGTGACGACTTTCACGCACATTCTGGAAGGCTACAAAACTGCCAAAGAGATGGCGGCACATGGTGCCAGCGCCTCGACTTTTGCTGACTGGTGGGCCTACAAAATGGAAGTGAAAGACGCGATCCCAACCAACACTTGTCTGATGGCCGATCAGGGCGTTGTGGTGTCGGTAAACTCGGATAGCCCGGATTTACAACGCCGGTTGAATCAGGAAGCGGCAAAGTCGGTGAAATACTGCGGCATGTCGGAAGAGGAAGCGCTGAAGATGGTCACCATCAATCCGGCGATCCAACTGAAAGTTGATCAGAAAGTCGGTTCTATTACTGAAGGGAAGCAGGCTGACTTTGTTTTATGGTCAGAGCATCCGTTGTCTGTCTATGCCAAAGCGATGCAGACCTGGATTGACGGCACCAAGTACTATGATCGCAATGTCGATATGACGCTGAATGCTGGTATTGAACGCGAGAAGCAACAGCTGATACAAAAAGTATTAAAAGCACCGGAAGATCGTAAAGCGGGTAGTGGTGGTGAAATGAAAAAACCAGAGCCAATTTGGCACTGTGAAGACAACGGCGATTATCTGGATCTGGCCTTTGGCCGGGTGTCAGCTGCGCATCAACACGCTCATCAGCACAATCAGCAACATTAAGCAAAGGAGCTTCAGATGACTTTTAAAATGAACAGCCTGTCGCTGCTTTGCGTAGCAGCTTTCGCCGCGCCGGCACTGGCGACCTCGATAGTACCGGCAGCGGCGCAGCAAGGTGCTGTCCTGCTGAACGATGCGACTTTACATACCGTCAGTAATGGCGTACTGGAAAACACCGATCTGCTGATTGTCGACGGTAAAATCGCCGCGATTGGCAAAGATCTGGCAGCACCTGCTGGTGGTACTGTGGTTGAACTGCAGGGCAAACATGTCTATCCCGGCCTGATTGCACTCGCCAACCAGCTGGGCTTGGTGGAGATTGAAGCAGTTCGGGCCACCGACGATACCCGGGAAGTGACAGACACGAACCCGGATGTGCGGGCGCAAGTCGCTTATGATGCGCAATCAGATGTGATCCCTACTGTGCGTTCGAACGGCGTCAGTTACAGCCTGGTGTTTCCGGCCGGCAGCTTGCTGATGGGCCAAAGCAGCCTGATGCAACTGGATGCCTGGAGCTGGCAGGATGCGACGGTCAAAGCCGGGGTCGCTTTGCATATCAACTGGCCCAATGCCAGCGTGCTGAGCTCGCCATGGAATCCGAAAAAACCGGAAGAACTGGCCAAACAAAACGCCGAAGATTTACAAAAGCTGTATGACACTATGGCGCAGGCCAAAGCTTATGTTGATGCGAAAAATGCTGGCGCCATTAAAGCGCTGGATTCGCGTTGGGAAGCGATGATCCCGGTATTCAGCGGTGAAAGAGCGGTCTTTGCTCATGCGGAAGATGCCCGGCAAATTCGTCAGGCCATTGCGCTCGCTGACAAATATCAGTTGAAACTGACCATTGTCGGTGGCCGCGACAGCTGGCGGGTGGCGGATGAGCTGGCGGCGCGTAAAGTGCCGGTGATTTTTGGCTCGCCATTTGGTATTCCGGAGCGGGATGACGAAGCAGTCGATACCGCTTACACCACGCCGGCGAAGCTGGCCAAAGCGGGCGTGACCTTTGCCCTGGCGATTGGCAGCTACTGGGATAGCCGCAACCTGGCGTTTGGTGCAGG
>JAIXSW010000440.1 GCA_027484495.1 Gammaproteobacteria bacterium | reverse complement strand
TTTTTCAGGCGTTAGACGCACAAGCCTGCAGTGATATTGCCGGACTCAAGCTGCCGTATCAGGGGTTATTTTATCCTGATGGCGGCTGGATCGCACCGCAGCGTTTTTGCCGGGCCGCGCTAGAGTGGCTGATGCAACAACCTCAATTTAGTTTTTGCGCCAGTACCGAAGTTCTGGCTTTGCATCCTGTTGATGAAGGATGGCTACTCGACACTTCAACAGGCCATATCCGCAGCCGTCAGCTGGTGCTTTGTAATGGCGTCGACCTGACGCAATTTGCGCCTACCCGCCATTTGCCGCTGAATCAAGTGCGTGGCCAGGTGTCGCATGTCCGCGCCCCCCAGATGGCAACGCTGCGAACTGTTGTTTGCCATCAGGGCTATATCACGCCCGCCGATACGGCAGAATTTACCGGCGAGCATTGTGTTGGCGCGACTTTTGACCGGACAAACCGCGATACCCTGACAACAGCAGCCGACGATGAGTCCAATCTGGCTCTGGTCAATGCCGTGTTGCAACAACCCGCGTGGTTTGCCGATGCAGCTGTACAATCGGCAAAAACCGGCTTGCGCGCGACGGTGCCGGACCATCTGCCGATCGCCGGTGAAGTGGCTGAAAATTTGTATGTGCTGGGTGGGCTTGGCGCCCGTGGATTGTTGTTTGCACCGCTATTGGCCGAACACTTGGCTGCTGGTTTGTGTCGGCAACCGTTACCGCTGCCAGACGAGTTACAGCAGCTGGTCAGCGCTGCGCGTTTTAACAAATTACGGGTCACGCCCTAGATCAAAAAAGCCCTGAATCTTCAGGGCTTTGTTTGCGAAGGCCTATGCAGAATTTACAACCGAGGCGCTTCAGCACGCATCAATTGCACCACAGCTCTGCGGTTGGTGGCCCGGCCACGTAAAGTATCATTCGGCGCGACATGTCGCTTCTCACCAAACCCTTCTGTGCGTATCACTTTTTCATCAATACCGGCAGTCACCAAAAATGCTTTTAACGCCTTGGCTCTTTTGCGGGATAACTCGTCGTTAATCCAGCGGCCACCGTAGCTGTCGGTGTAAGTATCGATCTCCACTGCAGCGATAGCTTTGTCGTGTTTCAGATATTCCGCTATCTGGTAAAGCCGCGCTTCAGATTCACGTGTCAGTGCATCGCTGTTACTCTGGTAATTCAGCACTGTCAGTGCAATATCATCAAAATTAAAACGCAACAAGCCGGACATACATTGGCTGAATTGCTGATATGGCATGCCAAAATGGATCGGATTGAGCTGCGCAGAAATTTTGTCAAAAGGACTGTACCAGTCGTCAAAATAAAAGGTCGGACTGAAGCCTTGTTCAAGTTCTGTCAGCATGGTCCAGGCCTGCTGCTTGGGTAAATCACCATCAAACTGCTTTAACAGCTTCAGATCCGCCAGCGCTTTCGCCTGCTCGCCGGCGCGCCAACTCGGTGGCACCGATAACACTTCCGCCAGACTATAACTATCCGGTTGACGCTGCATTTTTAATTGAAATAACAGGTTTGATTCTTTATTGGCTGTGCTGACAAAACGCGCCTCACCGAATTGCGGAATCGCATGCACCAGTTCGCAGCGCAGCGCTGTGGCAGTCTTCACCGACCAGGCAGAATTATCTAATGTGGCAGTATATTGCCGCACATTTTGCCGGTTGATTGCCGCTTCACTGCCGCTGACCATCGTCAGCGCACAAAGCACACCACAAAGTTTTTTTGCTGCATTCATAAGTCAGTTACCAATAAACTGGTGAAGATCCAGATACTTCGCCGGCATCTCTGCGGACGCTGCAGTGGTTTGTTACGCCCTGTTTCAACTTGAACATGCACCCACGACACCGTTGCTGTCAAAACAATTAGCAAAGCCTGTGCCGACAGCAAGACGAAGTGCATTTTTTTTGGCATACTGCGGCTCTTTTTTTGACTGGATCCTGCCGATGAGCCAGACCACGACACTTTTTGCCCAACGCTTCCGCGGCTATTATCCGGTCGTTATTGACGTCGAAACTGCTGGTTTTAATGCCCAAACCGATGCGCTGTTAGAGATCGCTGCCAGCACACTGAAAATGGACGAACAGGGTTTTCTGAGCATAGATCAGACCGTGCATTTCCATGTCGAGCCCTTTGAAGGCTCAGTACTGAACCCCAGCTCGCTGGCATTCAACGGTATAGATCCTTTTAATCCGCTGCGCGGCGCTGTAGACGAACGCGAAGCGCTGACGGAAATGTTCAAAGTGATCCGCAAAGGTCAGAAAGATGCTGGTTGTCAGCGTGCCGTGCTGGTAGCGCACAATGCGGCTTTTGATCAGGGGTTCTTAAATGCGGCGGTTGAGCGCAATAACATTAAGCGTTCGCCGTTCCATGCTTTTGTCTCCTTTGATACCACGACGCTGGCCGCGCTGGCGCTGGGTCAGACCGTCTTAGCCAAAGCTTGTCAGGCAGCGGGCATCCCATTTGACGGTAAAGAAGCGCATAGCGCTTTGTATGATACGGAGCGCACAGCTGAGCTATTCTGCCATATCGTCAATCGTTGGCAGCAATTGGGCGGCTGGCCGCCGCCATTTTTCGGCACTGACGCCGAAGCGGATGATGGCGAAACCGAATAAGCCTGAAAACAACAAAACCGCCGCGGCGGTTTTGTTTTATCTGCAGTACAGGTTTATTCTGCGCTGTCGTCTGTTTTGTATTTCGCGGCGGTTTCTTTGATCAACGGCTGTAATTCACCACGCTGAAACATTTCCAGCATAATGTCACAACCACCAATCAACTCGCCTTCCACCCACAGCTGCGGGAAAGTTGGCCAGTTCGCATAGGCAGGCAATTCAGCACGAATATCTGGGTTTTGCAGAATATCTACAAAGGCAAATGGCTCGCCGCAAGCAATCAGAGCTTGCGAAGCTTGTGCCGAAAAACCACAGCTTGGCAGTTTTGGCGAACCTTTCATGTAAATAATGATTGGGTTATCCGCCAGTTGTTGTTTGATTTTGTCGATAGTTTCCATCAGGACCTCTGCAGCGACGATATGAAAAATTTTACGGCATTTTACCAAAGGAATTGTCTGTCGCCACTTGAGATCTGCTGAATTGCCCCAAAAACTAAGGCTGCAGAACAGAATATCAACGCGAGGCTGGCAATCGAATGATTGTGAAGACAATCAGCTGGTAAAACTTGAGTAATTTACTCGGGTTTTGTAGTCTACGCGATGCAGAACCACTAAACAACGCCGATGGAGAAATAGAATGGCTTTTGAATTACCAGCATTACCATATGCTAAAGACGCTTTAGCACCACACATTTCCGCTGAAACTCTGGAATTCCACCATGGCAAGCACCACAACGCTTACGTGGTAAAACTGAATTCCCTGATTGAAGGCACTGCATTTGCCGGTCAATCACTGGAAGACATCATCAAGACTTCAGAAGGCCCGGTTTTTAACAATGCCGCGCAAATCTGGAACCACACGTTTTACTGGCACTGCCTGTCACCACAAGGTGGCGGTGAACCAACCGGCGCTTTAGCTGATGCGATCAATGCCAAATGGGGTTCATTTGCCGCATTCCAGACTGCATTCAACGACAAAGCAGTGAACAACTTCGGTTCAAGCTGGACCTGGCTGGTGAAAAAAGCAGACGGCACTGTTGACCTGGTCAACACATCAAACGCCGGCACGCCACTGACCGACAGCAGCGTCACTGCCCTGCTGACTGTTGACCTGTGGGAACACGCTTATTACATCGATTTCCGTAATGCCCGCCCAACTTACCTGAACGCCTTCTGGGCTCTGGTTAACTGGGAATTCGCCAGCGCGAACTTCGCCAAGTAACGAATCCTTGCCAGTTACAAAAAACCCGGCCTGTGCCGGGTTTTTTCTTTTCCGATCCGCGGTCATGTCTTCCCGTATCCCTGAACTACGCTTAGCGCAGCAACGCTTTGGGTCAGCAGCAGCTCGTCGAAAATTGCAGATATTTCTTGTAATTAGAGCGGCGAGTTCAATTTTTCCTGTCTAACCTTTAAATGCGATCCGTTTTTCAGAGTTTTGTTTGTGGAGGTGCATTATGGGCATTTTTGAGCACTACAAGTCTCGTTACGAAGCAGCACGCGAAGAAGAGTACAGTATTTCGGAGTATCTCACGCTATGCAAAAACGACAAAAGTTGTTACGCCAGCGCCTCCGAGCGTCTACTGATGGCCATCGGTCAACCAGAATTTACTGATACCGCACAAGACCCCAAACTGAGCCGGTTGTTCTCCAACCGGGTCATCGCCCGCTATCCGGCTTTTTCCGAATTTTACGGTATGGAAGATGCGATTGAGCAAATCGTGTCTTACCTGAAACATTCGGCACAAGGTTTGGAAGAGCGTAAACAAATTCTGTATTTACTCGGCCCGGTCGGCGGCGGGAAATCATCGCTGGCGGAAAAACTGAAATCACTGATGCAGCAGGTGCCAGTTTATTATCTGAAAGGCTCACCGGTATATGACCACCCGCTGTGTCTGTTCGATTTAAACGAAGACGGCAATATCCTGCTGCAGGAATACGGTATTCCAAAACGTTACCTGAAAACAATTATGTCGCCCTGGGCCAGTAAGCGCCTGCACGAGTTTAATGGCGATATCAGCCAGTTCCGTGTGGTGAAAAAATATCCGTCCATTTTGGACCAGGTCGCCATCGCCAAAACCGAACCCGGTGATGAAAACAATCAGGACATCGCCTCTCTCGTTGGGAAAGTCGATATCCGC
>JAIXSW010000040.1 GCA_027484495.1 Gammaproteobacteria bacterium | reverse complement strand
CGATGATGTCTCTGCGCAGCACTGCCCGCCGGGAATGAGTATTTAAATTACCTTAGCGCAGATAGTAGATAACCACAATGCGGCACTCTGGCTCGAAACATTTTTACACAGTGGTTTGTTGATGCTTAGCAATTGGCGCAAAGCGAGGCGGCGAATGCCCCCGGAAAACAGCCGGATGCGCCAATTTCCGGCGGCTGCTTAACTCAAATCAACTTCGCACCAGTCCACTCACATCTGCTTAAAATGGTGCAGATAGCTGCGGCTGACCGGCAGGTTTTCGCTGCGGCCTTTTAAGTAGACGGTGGCGGTTTCGTTGTCGCCGCGAATGACGTGGCTGACGCGGTCCAGATTGACCACCACCGAGCGGTGGATTTGCACAAAGTGGCTGGCATCCAGCTGTTCGACCAGCTCTTTCAGTGGTGTGCGAATTAAAGCGACTGCAGCTTTGCCTTCGTGGTCGCGCCAGCCAACCAACGTATATTTTTCATCGGAACGGAGAAAATCAATGTCGCTGACCGGGATCATCCGTACCGATTGGCCGATGGACGCTTTGATCCAACGTAACGGTTCAGGCGCGGCTTTTTTCTGTAACCGCGCTTCTAATTTATCCAAGAGCATATCGATATCCGGCGCTTCCTGCGCCGTGCCTAAGCGTTCGCGCAGCCGCAGCACCGTTTCTGCCAATCGGTCCTGAACCACGGGTTTGACTAAATAATCTAATGCGCCCTGGGTAAAAGCTTCGACGGCATATTCGCTGTAGGCGGTGACAAACACCAGATGCGCACCGCGGCCAATTTGGCGTGCGGCTTCAATGCCGGTCATGCCCGGCATGTGGATGTCCAGGAAGCATACGGTGGGTTTATGTACCTGATACTGTTCCACTGCTTCGCGGCCATTGCGCGCCTGCGCGACTATGGTTAATTCGGGCCAGGTCGCCGCCAGCATCCGCGCTAAAGCACTGCGCAGCAAAGGTTCATCGTCGGCGATTAACGCGGTTGGCTTAGTTGGCAGCATATGATGCTCCTGCAGATGCGGCAGTTGGTGCAGTCACGGCAGGACTCCATTGCGCCGGAATATTGATATTGACACAAAAACCATTCGGCTCCAGCGCAGTCAGGCTAAGTTGGGCCTGACCGGCAAACACCAACTGCAAACGTTCGCGCAGATTGGCGAGGCCTGTGCCTAAGCCCTGACTCGCCTGCTTGTCACTTAACCCAACGCCGGTGTCTTTCACCTCAGCCAGACAACGACCGTCTTGTAAGCGCACCGAAACGTCAATCCGACCGCCTTCTTCACTGGGATCGATGCCATGGCGGATAGCGTTTTCCACCAACGTTAACAACGTCATCGGCGGGCATTGCACGGCCAGCGCCTCGGGTTCAGCGTGGATCGCAAACTGCAAGCGATCAGGCATCCGCATATGCATCAGTTCAAGATAAGCCCGCACCAATTCTAATTCTTGCCCCAAGGTGGTGGCACTGCTATGCAAATTGGGCACGGCCGCGCGTAAATAGGTGATGAGGCTACCCAGCACTTCTGATGCCTGTGGTGAGCCGGAATCGACCAGCTCACGCACGTTGGCTAAGGTATTAAACAAGAAATGCGGTTCCACCTGCGCCTGCAACACGCGCAGCCGCGAATCCAACGCATCTCGGGCTAACTTACTGCGTTCCAGCTCAAACGCCAGCGCCTGCCGCTGCGCCTGGCCGTTGATATGGCGATACAAGGCCGCCATCGCAATCCACGGTGACACTAACAAACCGATGAACAGTAAAATCGCAAAGCCAAACATTTTTTTCGGGTCCGTTGACCACACTTCCGGATGGGCAAAGTTGGTCACGGAAATAATCAACACCGCAGCAAAAGGTGCCACGACAGCGACCGCTAACACCTGCAGCACCCAGCGCGCCATCCAGCTGGGTAATTTTTTCGGCCAGCGCTCGAAGATGCCAAAAGCGAGCAATTGCAAGCCGCCGAGCATCAGCAGACGGATTGGCGGTATCACCCAGCTGGACACAAAAATAGGGATCCACAGCGCGCTGAACAGCACACAGACCAAAAGCAATAAGCGCAGCCGCTGCCAACCAAAGATCGGCGGAGGCGCTGGCGGGGTCGTCGGTAATGAAACTGCAGGTTCATGATGTTGCATCGTTATCCGCGCTCTAAAGTATCAGCAGAATTTTTCATTGGTAATCTCGCTGCGTTTAGCAATGAGGGAATAGACATAGCTTACACTGCAAAGCGCTGGCAGGGATGCCCTCTGATGATGGCTGACGCCTTGGTTGGCATAAATGACGCTATCGACAGATGAGTGACGGCCGCATCCCGGTCTGGAACAGTGAAGCCGCCACCACGTAGCCACAACTATATAGCCGCAGCAAACACCATCGTTTTCGTCATCGGTCAGCATAGAACGTCGTCAGGTCGGTCCGATCCGCAGTTCATCAATAGCAGCGCCGAAACACGTCGTGAATTGACTTATTCTGGCAGCATCAAATCTGCAACGACAAAAGGTTTTTTATGACGTGGATCCATATTAGCGCCGGCCTAGTGGCCATTCTTGCGGGTGCCATGGCGATGATCGCCGCCAAAGGTTCACCGCTGCATCGCAAAGCCGGCAACCTGTTTACCATTTCGATGCTGATCATGACCGGCAGTGCCGCCATTGTGTCGTTTTTCCTGCGCACCGACCATGTCACCGGCGTAGTCGCTTTGGTCACCGCCTATCTGGTGGTTACTTCATGGTTGGTGGTCAAGCGCAAGGTCGAAGGTAGCGCTCGGCTATTGGCAGGATTAGCTGTGGCCGCGGCGCTAGTGGGTGTGTATTCACTAAGCCTGTGGTTCAATTTTGTCGAAGATCCAAAAACCTTAATCACCAGAAATAGCCCGCCACAGGCGCTGGTGTTCTTCGGCGTGGTCAGTTTGTTGTGCGCGGCGCTGGATGTGCGACTGTTACGGGCCGGCCAAATCGCAGGAGCCCAGCGTTTGGTGCGTCATCTATGGCGGATGTGTTTTGCCATGTTGATTGCCACCGGGTCTTTTTTCGCCGGTCAGATGCAGGTATTCCCGGCGATTGTACGCAAGAGCACATTGTTGGGGCTGCCTGTTCTGCTCATCCCGGTGCTGTTGGTCCTCGTGACAACACTGTATTGGCTGGTGCGGACTTTATGGAAGCGCAAGCGTTCAATCAGCAGCTCACAAGCGTAAGTGTTTGGTATGCCGGCTTTTATGGATAAGCCATTCAGGGATTAAAATACGATCAAAGGGAATTTATCAGCGGGTTTGGCACAACGATTTAAAACAAATGGGGAAACAAGAAGTGGTGCCCGGGGCCGGACTTGAACCGGCACGCCCTTTCGAGCGAGGGATTTTAAATCCCTTGTGTCTACCGATTTCACCACCCGGGCAGACAACGTTTTTTACTGTGTATTTAGTCGGTTACAACTAAATGGAGGCGGGTCCCGGAGTCGAACCGAGGTGGACGGATTTGCAATCCGCTGCATGGCCACTCTGCCAACCCGCCATCAAGACACTCTTCAGATTATTTGGAGCGGGCAACGAGACTCGAACTCGTGACCTCGACCTTGGCAAGGTAGCGCTCTACCAACTGAGCTATGCCCGCTTCATCTGAAAAGGCGTTTGCCTTAACACGAGCTGCATTCTACTGGGTTTAATAAATCCGTCAACTCAAAACTTGACACCGCTGAACTGATTGCTCAATTTTTAGCAGGCTTGCCGTTTTTGTGCGCGAAGCGCTTAATTTTGTTGCAGATATTTCCAGGCTGCCTGCAAATAAACCACCATTGACCAGACGGTCAGTACAGTGGCAATAAACAATAACAACATGCCCAAATCGGTGATCCAGTTCACCGGTTGCCAAATCAGCCCGATCAATGCCAGCATTTGGGCTGCGGTTTTCAGTTTACCCATTTCCGACACTTTGACCTGCGAACCTTCACCAAGGCCAGCCATCCATTCACGCAAGCCGGAGATGATAATTTCCCGGCTGATCATGACAAAAGCCGGAATGGTTACCCATAAAGTCTGCATATCGACGGCGATCAGCACCAATGCGGCCGCAACCATCGCTTTATCTGCGACCGGGTCCAGAAATGCACCAAACGCGGTGGACTGTTGGAGTTTCCGTGCCAGATAGCCATCTAAGGCATCGGTAATAGCCGCCAGCCAGAACACAAAGGCGGCAAGAAAACGGGCATGTTCATGGGTCGAATAAAAGCAGAAAACAAAGACTGGAATTAAAAAAATCCGGAACAAAGTTAACAGGTTAGGCACATTCCACATCAATAAATCTCAATTCTGGGCATTTTTCTAGTTGTTATGACAGGCCTGGTAAATCAACTCTGCCTGCGCTTTGGAGATCCCGGGTACTGTCGCCAGCTCAGCGACTGATGCTTTCAGCACGCCTTGCAAACCACCGAGGTATTGTAACAAAGCTTGCCGGCGTTTCTCACCTATTCCGGCAATATTTTCCAGTGGGCTTTGCGTGAACTTTTTCCCACGCTGCTGGCGATGCCCGGTAATGGCAAAACGGTGCGCTTCATCACGGATGTGCTGGATCAAATGTAACGCCGGATCATCGGCCGGCAAGTTAATCGCATGCTGTGCTGAATTGATTAGCAAGGTCTCCAGACCCGGCTTGCGACTGGTGCCTTTGGCGACACCAAGTAACAGTGGGCGTTTCGCCAGTGTCCAGCCGGCAAAAAATTCTATTGCCTGATTCAGCTGCCCTGTACCACCGTCAATCAGCACAATATCCGGTACCCTCGCCTCATCCTGCAATTTGCCATAACGTTTTTGTAAGGCAAACCGCATCGCCGCATAGTCATCACCGGGGGTCACACCTTCCACGTGAAAGCGACGATATTCGGCTTTATCCGGACCTTTGTCATTAAACACGACACACGAGGCCATCGTCTGGCTGCCCATGGTATGGCTGATGTCAAAACATTCCATCCGCAGCAGGGTGTCGAGTTTTAGCGTCTGTTTCAGTGCGCGGTATCGCGCAGCCATATGCGCCGCCTGACTGACTTTGGTATCGCAGGCGGTGCGGGCATTTTTATTGGCTAAATCCAGGTAGCGCGCCTTCTCACCACGTTTGGCAGGATTCAATACCACTTTGCGCCCTGCCGCCGCACTGATAGCTGCAGCGATGCTGTCAGCATCTTCCAGCGCTTCACCGATGACGATTTCCCGCGGGATCTGTTGTCCGCCCATATTGTTCAGGTAAAACTGCAGTAAAAAGGCTGGGAAAATCTCCTCTGCCTCAGTTTGTTGCGGTAGTTTTGGAAAATAGGTCTTAGTACCGAGAATTTTCTGGTCGCGCACATACAACACGTGAACAGCAGCTACGCCGTGCAGATAACAAAAGCCAAGGACATCCATTTCGTCATGATCACCACTGACCGCCTGCTGTTCCTGCACTTTACGCAGAGCAATAATTTGATCACGCAGCTGCGCCGCCAATTCAAAATCCAGTGCGGTGCTGGCCGCGTCCATCTGTTGCACCAGATCTTCAATCACTTGCTGATTTTTGCCCTGCAAAAACAACCGGGTCAGCCGGACCTGGCCGGCATAAGCGTCGTCGGAGATCTTACCCACACAAGGTGCAGAACACAGTTTAAGCTGATATTGCAGACAAGGCCTTGTCCGCGCCCGGTAAAAACCATCTTCGCACTGCCGGATCGGAATGACTTTCTGCAGCAACTTCAGACTTTCCCATACCGCGCCGGCGCTGGGATAAGGACCAAAATACTGGCCAGCCACCTTTTTTGGCCCCCGATGCGCAGTGATCCGCGGGTGTTTATGATCGGTCAGCAGAATATAGGGAAACGATTTATCGTCGCGCAGCAATACATTGTATTTAGGCATGAATTGCTTGATCAGGTTATTTTCCAGGATCAGCGCTTCGGTTTCACTGTTAGTCACTGTGAACTCAACCAGCGCGATATTTGCGACCAAAGCACGGGTTTTGACACTATCGACATTACTGCGGAAATAACTGGCCAGACGTTTTTTTAAGTCTTTGGCTTTGCCGACATAAATCACCTGGGATTTGTCGCCATACATACGGTACACGCCAGGAGAACCCGGCACTGTTTTTAAAAAAGCACTGCTGTCAAACGGCGGCATCAGCGTCTCATCAGGTCAGGGAATTGCGGATCAGGCAATATTAATCATGCCATGGCGGATCGCCAGGTGAGTCAGTTCAACATCGCCACTAATGGCCAGTTTTTCAAACATGCGATACCGGTATGAATTGACGGTTTTGGCGCTGACATTCAGTTTGTCAGCAATATCATTCACTTTTTCGCCCTGCGTGATCATCAGCATGATTTGCATTTCGCGGTCAGATAATTCGTCAAATGGGTTATTACTGTTGGATTGAATTTTACTGAAGGCCATTTTCTGTGCGACTTCATCAGAAATATAGCGATGTCCATCAGCAACGCGCTTGATTGCCGTGATCATCTCAGACGGCGCCGCATTTTTGGAAATAAAACCGGAAGCGCCCATTTGCATCACTTTGGGTGGTACCGGCTCTTCACAGGACACCGACAACGCCAGCACGCGGATATCCGGACAATAATGCAGGATACGTTTGGTCGCGTTCATACCGCCGATCCCCGGCATATTCATATCCATCAGCACCACGTCGGGCGGCAATTGGCCTGCAGCTTCATTGCGGCAATACTGCACTGCAGCTTCACCGGAGTTCAAATCGGCGACAACCCGGATGCCACGCTCTTCCTGTAAAATCCTGCTGATCCCGGTCCGGACCAATTCATGATCATCCACTATCAGAACGTTAATCAATTGACGCGCCTCTTAAATTTTCAATCTGCTGAAATAGTCTGGATTGGCTGAAACTTCGTTAGCATAGCCGACTGAATTTGATTTTGCTATGGGAATAGTACTGGCAGGAGCTGTTAGATATATCTGTTATATATCAACACCTTACGATGAAACATCGAAATTCAGGCATAAAAAAACCACCCTAGGGTGGTTGATTTAGTGGCGGAGAGAAAGAGATTCGAACTCTTGAAGGGCTACTAACCCTCGCCGGTTTTCAAGACCGGTGCATTAAACCACTCTGCCATCTCTCCGCGATAGGCGGCATATTAAGGAGCTGCAGGCGCCTTGTAAAGCCCTTTTTTCTATTGTCGTGTTCGTTTGCTCAGCTTTTGTTCAACCGATTTTATTT